>DATLIL010000822.1:0-2723 GCA_035539475.1 Polyangiaceae bacterium | reverse complement strand
CTGTTGCCGAGCCCAAGCCGGCTGCGGCGGGTGGCGGCGACGAGGCCGCCTCCGTCACTGGTGCCGGCGGTGGCTCGGGCGGTGGCTTGGGCTCTGCAAACTCTTCCACCGTGTTGGCCGCGGCAGCGGCCGAGGGCTCGCTGGCCGGAGCCGGCGGAGCCTCTTGCGGCGTCGCCGTGACCTCGGCGGACGGATCGCGCTCGGCGTCCTCCGCCGCTTCGTCCCCTCCGCCCTGGAACAGCCGGAAAACCATGGCCACCGCGAACACCGCCACGCCGAAGCCGACGACGCCCGCTACCAGGCGAATGAAGCGACTGCGGCGCTGTTCCTGCTCGATCGTGCGCAACGCTGGCCGCGAATCGACGTCCTCGTCGAGCGCTTCGTCGTGCTCGTAGGCAGGCGGCTCGCTCGCCCAACGCCCCGAGCGTGGCTCACCGTGGAAGAACTGATCGTGAGCTTCGCTGTCGCGGTCACCACGCGTCGAGCGTGGCGCCGGCTTTTCGGGCTCGGCAGCAAGCGCCGCTGCGTCACGCGCGCGGGCGGCCTGCTCGCGCGCGGCCTGCTCGCGCATGGCTTGCTCACGGGTCGCCTGCTCACGCGCGGCCTGCTCACGGGTCGCCTGCTCACGCGCGATCTGTTCGCGCGCGGCCTGCTCACGCGCGGTCCCTTGTTCGCGGCCCGACCACGTGTCGTGCGACGAAACGTTGACGACCGGCGCTGGGACGAGCGGCTTGGAGCCGCCGGCCTCCGCCTCCGCTGGCGCGATGCCGGCCAGCGTGGTGGAGCCATTTTGCTCGCGCTGCAGCCGGCGCTGCACCGACGGCTCGCGCTGCGTGGGATTGAGCTCGGACGCCGAAGCCGGAGCCGGCGAGCGCAGGTACTCGTCGCTGTGCTCCTCGCCCGGCGAGGTCTCGTCGTCTTTGCGCGTCGCTGGAAACGGAATGACCTTGCCCTCGGCGACCCGCGCTGCCGGGACCTCGCGCGCAGTCAACGCGGCCTCGTGCTCCGCGCCCACTGCCGCTGCCGCTGGCCGCACGTCAGACTCGTCGTCGGGCGGCGCGATCGATTCGGTCGGCTCGATCGCGCGCGGAGCGGGGGGCTCGCCGAGGCCGAAACGTGTCCGGGCCTTGGCCGGGTTGGGCTCGACCTGCTTGGCCTCGAGCTGCGCGGTGGGAGGCGCGTCCGCCAAGTCGACGGGCGGCATCACCATCTTCGTGAGCATGCCCCGCACGTCCTCGTTGCTGAGCTCCGTGATGTCGGACAGCGAGCGATTGACCCGGCTCATGCTCGGCGGGATCTCACCGAGCGGTGGCGCCGAAGGCCGCCACGAATGAGTCGCGGGAGGTGGAACGGAGGGCACCGACGGCGGGGGCGCGACCGACGCCGGCGCGGGGACGACCTCCTCGGCTGGGTGCAACCGCGGATGGCTGTCGCCCTCGGCGCTCGGCACCATCTCGTCCTCGGCCGGGCGGGTGCTGACCACCAGCAGCCCTTCGAAGTAGAGCTTGGTCACCGTGGAGAGCGTCGACAGATCCTCGAACGGCGACTCGTCCACGACGTCGAGCAAGGTGCGGCGGCCATCGAACAGACGGAGGATGCCGTTGAGCTCGTCGGGGATCTCGTTGAGACGCTCGATCAGCTGCTCGTGATCGACCTCGAACACGGTGTCGAGCGGCGGCAGCTGCTCGAGCAGGCGCCCCCACTCGTCGACCCGGCGCATGCCCTCCATCAAGAGGCCCTGCGTCGAGGTCGGGATGATGTCTTCGTTGTTGACCGGCTGGAACTCGACCTCGAAGGTGCCGGAGTTCCAGATCAGCGCGCGATAGACCGCCTCCTCGCCGCGCAAACGCCCGAGCGTCGCGTCGACGACCTTGCCTTCGCGCACGTAGAAGAGCGCTTCACGGCGGCCGTCGCTGATGCGCGCGATGCCGCTCTTGCGGCTCACCTCGAAGGTCTGCAGGAGATCGACGACGGCCAGGTCCTCGAGCGATCCGGACAGCCGCGTGCGCCTGCTCATCGGCACGCTCGTGGCCATGGTGTCGTGCGTGCGGCGCGCCAGGAGCAGCGTCACGCGCGCGATGAGCTCACGCACGAAGATGGGCTTGGTGAGGTAGTCCTCGATGCCGAGCTCGAGGCCGCGGATCTTGTCCTCGATCGACTTCTGGCTAGTGAGGAAGACGACGGGGATGGCGGCGAACTCGGGACGATCCTTGAGCTTGCGCACGAGCTCGTAACCGTCGAGTCGCGGCAAGCGCGTGTCGGTCAGGATCAGATCGGGCGCCGAGAACTCCACCTTCGACAGCGCGTCAGCACCGTCGGTCGCCGTGGTCACGCTGTAGCCGGCCTTCTTCAGGCTGACCTCGAGCACGCGTACGCTGCGCGGATCGGCGTCGACGAGGAGAAGCTGTTTCTTGGCCACCTAGTTACCGTTCCCCATGAAACCTAGCGCAGAAGCGTTGTAAGCCTTTGGTTTAGTGTCAAGTCGACCGGCCCGGCCGCCGGACAAAGGGCGCGATGCAGGCTTCATTGGCCCCATGGATCGATGATTTCGCCGCGAATACCTTGGGGCTTGCGAACCGGTCGCGGCGGGGGTGGCTCGGCGGTAGTCGCGGTCTCCGTCAGGCCTGCGGCGGCCGCGCTGGGCCTCAGCGGTCTGGAATTGAGACTCTTGGCGCGAGCGCTGGGCGCCGCAGTGGGGGGCGGCGGCAGGCTCACGGCTGATC
>DATLIL010000821.1:0-12216 GCA_035539475.1 Polyangiaceae bacterium | reverse complement strand
ACCCGACGTGTTCGATCCTCCACTGCCCGGACTTCCGGCGTCGCCGCCAGAACCACCTTTTCCGGAGCTGCCGCTCGAGCTCGTTCCCGAGGTCGCTTGACCGCCTCCCGCCTGACCACCGCTGCCAGCGCCCGCGCCGACCTCGGTGTCGGTGATCCCGATCAGGTTTGCGCAAGCACCCAGAAGCAGAGCCGAGCTGACGAGTGACCGCAACGCTTTCACCAATCACCCCTCAGGGATAGTCCCGCGGCGTCCTTGCCGAGGGCTGGGAAAAGATCGAAGCGACGTGCCCGCGCGCTCGCGGGAGGCGCTGCTTCTTTTCCGGAAGTGAGCAGGAGGTAGGAGCCCACGGCGATGGCCGCCAGCCCGACGCCGAAGCCGACGGTCGAGATGGTGGCGCTGGTCTGGGCGTCGTCGCCTGCTTCTTTGGCGTCCTCGGTGCAGCCGCCCGCACAGAGATCGTTACGCTCGTCCCAGCGGGAGATCGCCTGCAGACCGAAGTAGCTGCCAGCGCCGACCGCGACCACGCCACCGCCCAGAAAGACCCAGCCGAGCGTGTTGCTGCTCGAGCCGCCTGCCTTCTCGGCCACCGGTGCGGAGTCGGTCCGCTCAGCTGGAGTGCTGGCCAGCGGCGGCACCTCGACCTCGTGTTTGTCGCCGGGCCCCGCAACGTCGAAGGCGATGACGAAGGGTTGGCGCCCGGGAGCCTCGGAGCGCAGCTCGTGGCGCCCCGGATCGACGGGCAGAGCCACGCCCCACGCAGTTTCACCGAGTGTCACACCGTCGAGGGTGACGGTCTGGCCCGGCGCACGATCGGAGATCACCACGATCGTCAGGCGCGAGAGGCGCTGTTCCAGGGCCTTCAGCCGCTCGTCGGCGAAGGCGACGCGGTCGTTGCGGCCTTCACGTTGCGCGACCACCCGCGCTTCGCGGAACGACGACCAGGCCAGGGCCGTCTTTCCTTCCCGCTCGTAGCAATCCGCGAGGTTGAGCAACGTACCGCCGGCCGGGTCGGCCTCGTAGCTCTGCTTGAACTTGGGACAGGCCTTCTCGTAGTCCCCCGCCTTCACTAGCTGCTGCGCTTCTTCGAACAGCGCCTCTGCGACGGCGGGGTTTCTGGCCTCCTGCGCCACCGCGGGGACGGAAAATTCTATCAAAGCTACAGCAAGGGCCGCGGCTCGAGCTCGAGTTCGTCGGAGGGTCTGCGACATTGGCGCCAAGAAGCACGCAGTTTAACCGATGCCGAGGGCGCCGAAAAACAATGATTTCGGTGACGAATCCCAGCTTCCGGAGATGGAAGGCGGACACTCCGGAAACGGTACGGACGAGATGCCGGTCCCTCAGGTTCGGCGGAGGAGTATGATGAACACCCACCTCACTCATCCCAGGCTGACACTCGCTAGCCTCGGCGCACTTTGCCTCAGCGCCGCCCTAGCCTGCACTGGTGTCGTAGCCGACGAGGATGCACCTGCTGGCTCCGGCGCCGGCACCAGCACTGGCGGCACCACCGGCAACGGCGGTAGCGGAGGGGCCACGCCCCCGTCGATCGTGAACGGCGATCCCGGTACCAAGCTGATGCACCGGCTGAACTCCGCCGAGTACAACAACACCGTCCTCGACGTGCTCGGTTCGGCCCTGGCCCCCGCCAGCAGCCTGTGGTCCTCCGAAGAGGATCACGGCTTCGACAACATCGCCGCCGCGATGCACGTCGACGACAAGCAGTTCCAGCGTTACTTCGACGCGGCCGGCCTGATCGCCGACGACGTCTTCAACAACGCGGCGCTGAAGGCCACCGTCGTCACCTGCGCTACCGAGGATTCCGCCTGCGTTCAAAGCGTGATCAGCGGCATCGGCCTGCGCCTGTTCCGCCGCCCGCTCGCCGCCGAAGAGGTGGCCACCTTCGAGAAGGTGTACACGGCCGCCAAGGCGCTCGGCGAGACGCACGACAACTCGCTGAAGGCGGTGCTGCGCTCGTTGCTCTCGAGCGCGGAGTTCCTCTACCGCATCGAGCTCGATCCGGATCCGGCCTCGTTCGTGGCTCACCCGGTGAGCGCGTACGAGCTCGCCTCGCGCGCCTCGTACTTCCTGTGGAACAGCGCGCCCGACGCGGCACTGCTCGCCGCGGCCGAGAGTGGCGCGATCCTCGACACCACGCAGTTCAGCACGATCGTCGACTCGATGATCGCCGACGCCAAGTCCGATCGCTTCACGAACAGCTTCGTGGGCCAGTGGCTGGGTGCTCGTCAGGTGGCGAAGCACGGCGTCAAGACCGACCTCTTCCCCGAGTGGACCCCCGCGCTCGCGGCTTCGATGGCAAACGAGGTCTATTACTACTTCAACGAGTTCGCCAAGGGTGACCACTCGTACCTCGACTTCCTCAAGGCCGACATCAATTACATCGACACCAACCTGGGCGCTCTCTACGGCATCCCGGCCGCGGATCCGAACTTCAATCGCGTCACGGACACGACCGACCACCGCTTCGGCTTCCTGGGTACGGCGGCGTTCCTCGCGCTGAGCTCGTACGAGTACCGCACGGCTCCGACGCTCCGCGGTCGCTGGATCTTGATCAACCTGCTCTGCATCCACCCCAAAGATCCCCCGCCCGGCGTACCCACGCTCGACGCGGATCCGACCTCGCCGGACGCCTCCGAAGGCAACGTGCGCGCGCGCCTGGAACAGCACCGCCAGGATCCGGTCTGCGCCAGCTGTCACGCGGCCCTCGATCCGTACGGCATCGCGCTCGAGAACTTCGACGCCATCGGCAAGTGGCGCGACACCTACAAGGACGGCACCCCCGTCGACGCCAGCACGACCACGGTCGAGGGCGACAACTTCGTCGGTCTACAGGGTCTGACCGACTACGTCACGGGCAAGGACGAGTTCAAGTCCTGCATCTCCGAGAAGCTCTTCACCTACAGCCTGGGCCGCTCCGTGGAGGATGCCGATCAGCAGTACCTGGCCGCCATCCGTGCCGAATGGCTCGCCGGCAATCCCTCCATCAAGGACCTGACCCGTCGTCTCATGCTCGCGGACACCTTCCGCTTCCGCCGTGCTGCTCAGTAAGGAGTCCACACCGATGAACCGCCTTTTCTCTCGACGTACGATCCTTCGTGGCGCCGGCGTGGCGCTGGCCCTGCCCTGGATGGAGTCACTCGCGCCGAAGGCTGCACGCGCTCAGGCGACGGCCTATCCCAAGCGCTTCATCCCGATCTTCTTCCCGAACGGCTCGGCGGAGTGGTTCCGCCCGACGGGAGTGGGCGCCGGCGCCAACTGGCAGCTGTCGCCCATCCTTCAGCCCTTCGAGGCGCTGAAGAGCAAGATGAACGTGCTCACGTACATGCAGAACTGGTCGGCGTTCAACGCCAACAACGCGAGCGTCGAGCCCAGCCACGGCCGGCAGCCGGGTGCGTTCTTGACCTGCGTGGACGGCTCGAAGGTCAGCGACGACACGGGCGTCGACGAATCGAACGGTATCTCGGTCGATCAGGTCATCGCGAGCCACGCCAACTACTCCGGCCTCACGCCGCTGGCCTCGCTCCAGGTCGGCGCCTCGACCTGGGAGAGCTACTGCGACGGCAAGCCCTGCTCGTACAGCCGCAGCATCTCGTGGAAGAGCCCGACGCAGCCGATGTACAAGCAGGTCGACCCGCTCGAGATCTTCAACACGATCGTCGGTGCGGCGCCTGCTCCCGGCGGCGGCGGTGGCGGCACCCCCGATCCGGAAGCGGAGAAGCGGGCCGCGCTGAACAAGAGCGTGCTCGACGCGGTGCTCGAGAGCGCCACCCGCACCAGGGGCAAGCTCGGCTCGGCCGACGTGGTCAAGATGGACGAGTTCATGGAGTCGGTGCGTGCGGTCGAGCAGCGCGCCACCATGGTCTCGACCGGCATCAGCACCCTGGAGTGCTCGCCGATCACCGCCCCGACCATGGCCGCGACGCCCGACGGCTTCCAGGACAACACGGCGGCCTACAACAAGGGCACCCACGTCGAGGTGATCAACGACCTGATCGTGATGGCCCTGCAGTGCGACGTGACGCGAGTGATCAGCTACATGATGGAGGACGAGCGCTCGGAGTTCGTCTACTCGCACGTGCCGCAGCGCGAGTTCTCGGCGGCCGGCTCGGTCGAAGGCAACGGCGGGACCTGCGGCAACTATCACGGCTCGCAGCACGCCGGCGACGCCAACGACGGCTTCGCCAGCATCAACTGGTGGCAGTCGGTCAAGGTCGCGGAGCTCCTCTCCAAGATGGACGCCATCGTCGAGGCCGACGGCAGGACCCTGCTCGACAACAGCCTGGTCATGTACGCGAGCTGCATGCACGGCGGCAACCACCAGTGCGACGACATCCCGGTGGCGCTGTTCGGCAGCGCCGGCGGAGCGTTCAAGACCGATCAGCACATCCAGTTCGCCCCCTTCCCCGGCGACCGTGCGATGCGCGACCTCTACTACACGATCATGAACAACTACTTCGAGCTGGGCGTCACGGACTTCGGCGTGAACCTCGCCGGTACGCCGATCTCGCCGATCAGCGAGCTCCTGGTGTAGTTCGGACCAGGCCCCAAAAGAAAAGCTCAGCCCGCTCCGGCGGGCTGAGCCTTTTTGTGCGTTGAAACGGCGACTAGCCGCAGAACACTTCGCCGTCGACGCAGTAGCAGTTCTGCGAGCCTTCGCACATGCCGGTGCCGCCGCTGCAGGTGTCGCCGTTCTCGGGGTCGTTGCCGCAATCGGCGCTACCGAAGTTGCCACCGCAGTTGCCCTGCACCTTATCCCCGTCGCAGAAGCAGCCCTGAGCGCCGGGACACTGTCCCTGGCCGCTGCAATCGTCGCCCGAGGCCGGATCGTTGCCGCAGTTGACGTCGCCGCCACCGCCGCCGGGCTCGCCACCATTGCCCATGGGGGGCGGGCTATCCGAGCAGCTGACCGAGCCGCTCAGGCAGAAGCAGTTGGTGGCGTTGGAGCAGGTGCCGTTGGCCGTGCAGGAAGCGCCGGGCTGGGGATTCGAGCCGCAGCTGACCATGGTGACCCCGCCGCTGGTCGAACCGCCGCTGCTCGCTGCGCCCGAGCCACCGTCGCCGCCGTCGTCGTCCTCGCCGCAGGAGACGAGCACGCTGAAAGCGACGAGCAAGACCGAACCGTAGGCTAGTGCACGCATGAGTCCTCCAATGGGGGCGTTATCCACGCCCATTGGAAGTAGTACCCGCTCGGACCTACACGAGGCAACTGCTCACTTCGGAATCGGCACCTCTCCGGAGGCGCAGCCGAACATCAGCTCGACGTGGGCCCCGGTGTCGCCCTGCACGCGGTTGCAGGTGTCGCCGCAAAGCACGATCTGGTCGTCGGGATCGAGCTGCCAGCCCACGCCACAGTCGCCATTTTCATCGCGCAACACGAGCTCGGTCGTGCCGTCGCCGTAGGTCACCATCATGTTGACCTTGTTCATGTCGATCGTCTGGCCAGCAGGCGGAGCCGCGACCGCGTAGGTGCAAGAATTTATCTGGCCTGCGATCTGAGCGAGGCCCTCGTTGAGCGCGGCACTGAAGTCCGACGCCTGGGTCATGTCCATGTGGCAGTAGTTCGGGCCGTCCTCGTCGCAGCCTGCCGGTGCAGTACCGCCGACGACCGCGGCGTGCGACATCCAGGGGCGATAGTCCTCGCCGGTCATGTGCCCCTCCTCGCTGCCGGGCGAACCGATGATGAAGGTGCGGATCCCCATCGCCGCGGCGGACTGGATCTCGTCGACGATGGGCTGGGTCGGAGTGGGCGGATCCTGGTCGACGCTGCCGGTGCCCACGCAGTTCTGTGCGTAGGTGGGCTGACCGTCGGTGATGATCAGCATGAAGCGGCTGAACGAAGTGGTGTATGGCAGCATGCCGTTGATCAGTCCGTGTCGGTATGCGTCGTGAGTCGGCGTGCCGCCGCCGGTCTGCGCCGTATCGAGGGATTCTTGCAGCTGATTGCGCTGAGCGGAGCCATCGGCACCGAGGACGTCGATCGTGACGAGCTCGTTGGTGGCCACGCACTCGTCGATGTCGCGCGGCGTGTTGCTCTCACCCGTGTTGTCACCGACGTTGGGGTAACTCAGCAGACCCACCGCAGTGGAAGCTGGCAGGTTGTCGAGGGCGCTGGTCAGCGCCTCGTGCGTGATCGACCACTTGCTGTCGTTGCTGCCTGGCGCGTCTTGCTCCATCGAGCCGCTGACGTCGTTGACGATGAACAGCACCGCCGGCAGGTTCTCGCCCTCGGTGCTCCAGCCGGCACAGGCGGACTCTTCGATGGCCGCGACCTGTTCGGGCGTGAGCTCGATGCTGCCGCCGTCGTTGTCCGGATTGCCGGGGACGGCGCCGCTGCCGCTGCCTCCGAGGTTGATCGTGCCGCCGGCGCTGCTGGCGCCGCTGCCGTTGGCCGCGCCGCTGCCGATGCCGCCGTTCTCGTCCTCACTCGAGCCGCCGCAGGCGACCAGGGCTGCCGTGAGAGAGCCCGTGAACACCAGCAAAGAGCTTAGCTTCAGCATCGTGCGCCTGATCCTTGATGTAGGGAAATTGGGGCCAAGAACCCCGTTCTAACCGTGCACAACCAAGGGGCAGTGTCGCAGCTCGCAGACTGCGGCTCAACATTGCCGAGCGGTCGCAGACTCTGGTGACGCAATCAGATCAGAAAAAGACGCCGTCAGCGAAAGCTTGCACGCACCTCGGAATCGTCGCTGACGAGGACACCGTCGAGGTACGTGACGACGTTGCCGCGCTGCGCGGGCACACGCGGACCGGGCAGCAGAATGCCAGCGAGATTCAGTGGATCGCACGCCGAAATGCTCACCCGCTCGCCGTTCGGCTCGCTGCGGCGCACGCTGCGCAGAAGCTCCACCGCTTCGGGCAGTGCGTACTGTTCGCCGACGAAGCCTGTCACGAAGCGACCGCCGCGGATGGCGCCGCGCGCTTCCATGCGGCGAAAGGCCCAGATCAGATCACGGTAGGGCACCGCGAACGATTCGCGCGCCAGGAGGTCGCGGAAGACCACGCCCCAACGCGAGAGCAGCTGTTCGGCCACGGCCTCGGCGAGCTCCTCCGCGTCGGCGCCGGCGTTGGCCGCCGGCAAGAGCGCCCAGCGCCCCTCGCGCGGCAGACCGCCCGAAGCACCACGGCGCAGTCCTCGCGCCGTTCGGCGCAGGCCGAGCAGGCGCGTCTCGGGCTCGAGCAGCGCGCGCAGCGCGTCGAAGCCGTCGGCGGCGAAGAAACCCCGCGCCACGCCGTCCCACAGCGCCTGAGCGAGCTCCGCGCGCGGCATCTTCAGCGTCTGCGCGAGCTCGGCAAAGAACAGCGCACCACGCTCGCGCAGACAGGCGAGCACGCGCGCGCTCGCTCCCTCCGGTTCCGAGGGCAGCGCTTCGCGTCGCACCGCGGCGAGCAGCCAGGGCAGGTCGTCGCGCACGGCGAGCGTGATCGGTGTGGCACGCGATACCATCGCGCTTTCGCTGGCCACGCTGCGCAGGCTGGGGCGGCCCCACACCACTTCACCGGACAGACACAGCGAGTCGAGCGACTCGCCGCGGTAGTCCTGAACACGCGCCGCGATGAGCTCGGGCTCCCAGGCGGCAGCTGCCGCTTCGAAACCCTGCAGCTGCTCGATCACGGCGAGCACGCCGCGTGCGCCGGCGACCTTCGCGCCTGGGCTCACGTGCTGCCAGCGCAGGAGAAAGCGCATGAAGTCGCGGGCCGTGACCGGCTCGATTTCACGTCGCAGGCGCTCCTGGGTGTAGGAGTGAATGCGGCCGAGCAGGCGCCGTGCACAGTACTGCTCGCCGTCCAGCGCGGGGTCGAAGCGCCCGCGCAGAGCAAAACCCTGGTTCTCGAGCCGCGCCAGCGCGATCTGCACGAGCCCGTCGTCGAGGGTGGTGGCCACGGCGAGCTCGGCGGCCGTGGTCGGGCCAGAGCTCTCGAGGGCGGCACGCAGCACCTCCGCGGCGACGAGCTCCGCTTCCGGCGCCGGGGCCAGCGCGAGCTCGTGGGGCAGCGGGAAGTCGGGCTCGAAGTGCGCGCCGGACAGCAAGAGCTCGGCCTCGCGCCGGCACTCGACGGCGCACCAGAGCTCCGTCCCCCCAGAGGTCACGCACATCACGCGGCGGCGCTGAACGAGCTCGTCGAAGGTGCGGCGCCAGGCCTCCACCGGGCGCTGGAAACGAGCGCCGAGCAAGAGATCGTGCAGCTCGTCGGCGTCGCGCGGCTCCGGGCGTGCCTCGGCGCGTACGCGCGCGATGGCTTCCGGATCCAGCGTGGCGAGCTCGCGCGCCTCGACCGGCAAGCCGCGCCGGAGCTGCACCGCGCGCGTGCGGCGTTCCTCGAGCGGAGCGTCGTCCAGGAAGGTGTAGGGCCGGCTGTTGATGATCTCGTGCGCGAGCGCCGACGGCTCGGTGGTGTCGCGGAAGTGCAGCCGCACCTCACCGCTCAAGGCGTCGCTGAGCAGCCGTTCGAGGCCGTCCACGTCCATGGCCTCGTGCAGGCAGTCGTACAGCGTCTGGCGCACGATCGGGTGCTCGGGGATCTCACGCGGCCCGGTGGCGTTGTCCTGGCAAGCGGCCAGCGACGGAAACACGGCGGCCATCACGTCGTCGGTTTCCATGCGCTGGATCTGCGGCGGGTTCTTCTTGCCGCCCTTGAAGCGCAGCACGATCAGCGAGCGGTTGAGGTTCCAGCGCCAGCGCACGGTGAACATCGGCGTGACCAGCACGGCGTGGATCAGCGCGTCGGCGATGCCGCGCGGCGAGAGGAAGCTCTTCACCTCTTCCAGCGGAAAGCTGTGCTGCGGACCGAGCGAGAGCACGATGCAGTCGTCATTGGCCGCGGCCTGGAGCTCGAAGTCGAACGAGCGACAGAAGCGCTTGCGCATCAGCAGACCGAGTCCGCGATTGATGCGCCCGCCGAACGGAGCGTGCACCACGAGCTGCATCCCGCCGGTGTCGTCGAAGAAGCGCTCCACCACGAGGTCGCGCTGGCTCGGCAAGAGACCGAGCGCCACCCGCGAGGCACCGAGGTACTCCGCGACCAGGCGCGCGGCAGCCGGCGAGAGCATTGCCTCGGTCTCGAGCCAGCTCTGTGCCGCACCGGTGCCGCCCCGGCCGAGCTCGGCGTCCACGCCGCTGCGGAGTGCGGAGACCTCTTCGGACAGCTCGGGCGTGCGCGACGGCGCCTCGCCCAGCCAGAACGGAACCGTGGGCGCCACACCCTTGGCGTCGACCACACGCACGGTGCCGCGCTCGACGCGCTTGATGCGCCACGACGTACTACCGAGCAGGAACACGTCGCCGGCCATGCTCTCGATCGCGAAGTCCTCGTTGATCGTGCCGATGAAGGTCTCGTCGGGCTCGGCCACGACGCGGTAGTCGGCGGCCTCCGGGATCGCGCCACCGGAGGTGATGGCGGCCAGGCGCGCGCCGCGACGGCCGCGGAGCTCGCGGTTGACGCGATCGCGATGCACGTACGCCGCACGTTTGCCGCGCCCCGTAGTGACGCCCTCGGACACGAGCTCGAGCACCGCCCGGTAATCCTCGAGCGAGAGCGCAGCGTAAGGCGCCGAGCGACGCACGAGCTCGAAAAGCTCGTCCTCGTTCCAGGTCTCGGCCGCGGTTTCGGCCACGATCTGCTGCGCCAGGATGTCGAGCGGCGCTTCGGGCACGCAGATGGCATCGAGCCGGCCGCCGCGCACGGCCCGGAGGAGCGCAGCGCACTCGACGAGCTCGTCGCGCGTCATCGGGAAGAGGCGGCCCACCGGCGTGGCGAAGCGACTGTGGCCCGAGCGCCCTACTCGCTGCAGGAAGGTGGCGATGCTGCGCGGCGAGCCGATCTGGCAGACGAGCTCGACCGGGCCGATGTCGATACCGAGCTCGAGCGAAGCCGTGGCGACCAGCGCCTTGAGCGAGCCTTCGCGCAGCCGCGTCTCGACCCTGAGCCGCCGCTCTTTCGACAGGCTGCCATGATGAGCAGCCACCTGATCTTCGCCCAGGCGCTCGGCGAGCATGTGCGCCAGGCGCTCGGACAGCCGGCGCGTGTTGACGAAGACCAGCGTCGTCTTCCGGCTCTGCACGTACTTGGCGATGGTGTCGAGCACCTCACCGAGCTGCTCGGTCGAGGCCACCGCCTCGAGCTCGCTGTCCGGCAGCTCGATCGCGAGATCGAGCTCGCGGCGATGGCCCACGTCGACGATGGTGCAGCGCGGCCTGCCGGCGTCGTCCGTCCGGGCGGCGCCCACCAGGAGGCGCGCGATGCGCTCCACGGGCCGCTGCGTGGCCGACAGACCGATGCGGAGCGGCCTCTGGCGAGCCACGTGCTCGAGCCGCTCCAGCGTCAGCGCCAGGTGCACCCCGCGCTTGTCGCGCGCCAGGGCGTGGATCTCGTCGACGATCACGGTGCGCACGCTGCGCAGCATCTCGCGGCTCTTCTGGGCCGTGACCAGGAGGTAGAGCGACTCGGGCGTCGTCACCAGCAGGTGCGGCGGGCGCTTGAGCTGGGCCGCCCTCAGACTCTGAGGCGTGTCGCTGCTGCGCGTCGCCACGCGAATGTCGGGCACGCGCAGGCCGAGCTCCTCCGCAACGCGCGCGATGTCTTGCAGCGGCTGCTCGAGGTTCTGGTGAATGTCGGCCACCAGCGCTCGCAGCGGCGAGACGTAGACGACCTCGGTTGCGTCCTCGAGCGTGCCGGCGTCCGCCGAGCGGTACAGCCGATCGATGCAGAGCAAGAACGCCGAGAGCGTCTTGCCAGACCCCGTGGGCGCGGCGATCAGCGTGTCTTCACCGGCCGCGATCGCCGGCCAGCCCGCGGACTGCGCCGGCGTCGGCCCGTGCGCGAAGCGGCGCTCGAACCACAGCCTGACGGCGGGGTGGAGCAGCTCGAGCTCGGGATGCGCGCTGGAACCGTCCATGGGGCCCAGTGTACGGCGCAGCGCGGCGGGCGCTACCGACCTGGGACGAACTAGGTCCGAGCGCGAAAAGCCGTCTGATTCCGCGCCCTCTCAGAGCGGCTCGCAGACGAAGTCCTTCGGATTCGTGCACTCGTTGTCGTTCCAGCGCGAATCCGGGTACATCTCACCGCAGTGTTCGAGCATGGCGGCGTTGTCCGGCTGCGCGCCGGACCAGGCGGTGTAGAGGCCGCCGACGGCTGCGCCCGTATCCCAAGGCCCCTGCCAGAACAGCGTGCCGTCGGTCCAGAGCCAGTCGCCCTCGGTCACGGCGTCGGTAGCGCCGATCCAGAAGGATCCGATCGCGCGCTGCAAAGCGGTCGAACGCAACCAGCCGTTTTCGCCGCCATCGTTCGGCCGCACCAGCTGCATGCCTCGATCGGCGCAGGCATCGCGCGCCTCGGGCCACGTCGGCGAGCCGTCGCAGAAGAGGTACTGGCGGGTGCCGAAGAGCGCGCACGAGCAGATCGCGCTGATACCAGGACTCGCCCCTCCCGCACCTCCGTCGCCTCCCGCGCCAGTCAGCTCCCCACACGTCACGGCGGCGCAGCGCTCGGACGCACAGCTCGCGGTGTCGCACTCGGCGTCGTCGGTACAGGCGGCGCCCACCGGATAGACGAGCTCTGGCTTGCCGCAAATAAGCCCGAAAGCGTCGAGGTACGAGCCCGCCTGGATCTGCGCGCCGCGCGCGATCTGACCAGCAGGGCAAGGGAACTGCGCGAAGGCTCCGCCCCCGGTGCTGATACCGACGCTGCCGCGCGGGGTCGGGAATTCGCCGATTTCGATCGCGTAGGTGCCCGGTCCACCGGTGAGCAAGAGCGGCGCGCAATAGACACGAATGCGATCCATGAACGCGCCTTGGCGACCGTCGAACCCGACAACCACCTCGTTCGGGTTGCACATGGCCGGCCCCTGAACGTCGTCGATCAGGCCGTTTCCGCGTTCGTAGAGCAGCGCACCAGGTTCGATGCGGATCGAGAGCGAGTCGTCGCCGATCTCCGGCGCGCCCGCGGCCCCTGCTGCTCCGCCCGCGCCTCCGCCGCCCGGGCTTCCGCCCTGCGTCAGTACGATCTTGCCGCACACGGCCTGGCCGCGCATGAGCCACGACGGACTGGCATCGGGCTGCGTCCAGCCGTTGATGCCGATCAGCACCTCATCTTCGGGGCACACGTCGAAGTAGGGGAAGGCGCTGCCGCCCGCCGTCTGCGTTGTCGAGGTGCCGAAGATGCGCACCGCGCTCGGCTCGATCGGTCCCGAGCCGCCGTTCA
>DATLIL010000820.1:0-2621 GCA_035539475.1 Polyangiaceae bacterium | reverse complement strand
TGCCGTGGAACTCGCGCACGGCCCAGCCGGCGTTGCTGATCGCGAGATCGACGTAGTACTTCAGGATGTCGCCCTGCGCGTTGTAGAACGAGTTCTCGCCGCCGTAGACGTCGAACATCACGCGCAGGCCGTCGCCGAAATCGGCCTGGTTCAGGCCCTTGCTGCCGGCGCGCGCGCCGCTGTAGCCGAGCGTGGCGAGGTGGGCCACGACCTCGTCGGTGAACGAATCGTAGGGAAAGATGAAGAACTTGGCTGGCCCGTAGGTGAGGTTCTGGTTCAGCACCATCGTGGCCTGGTCGACCTGCACGGCGATGTCCGCGCCCAGACCGATGTCCTCATGGGTCCACGAGTGATTCATGATCTCGTGGCCATGCTCGACCATGGCGTTGACCTTGGCCCAGACCGAGCGCTCCTGGCAGCGCTGAACGATCACGCCGAAGGCCGCCTTCAGACCACGCGCGTTGAGCTCCGGCTCGGCAACATCGAACAGGCTGTCGATGTTGTAGTCGCAGAGGTCGTCGTGCATGATCGTGTACGCACCGGTGGCCGCGCCGCGGAACGGCGCGACGCCCTCGACCTGGATCGCGCCGACGTCGCCGCCCTGCTGGGGCACGCCACCGCTGCCGCCGCCGCCGATCCCCGAAGTGCCGCCGAGCCCGCCCGCTCCGCCGCCGGCGCTCCCGGCCGTACCGCCGCTGCCGGCAGTGATCGTGCCGCCTACGCCAGCTGCTCCACCAGACTCTTGTACCCCGCCGACCGGGCCGCAGCCCGCAGCACAGGGCAGTACCAGGAGCAGAGCCAAGAGTCCCGCTCGCATCGGTGGTTCTGGTGTAGCAACCCGGATCACCTTATTTTGGCGGTTTCCGCTCCAGGTCATGTGCGAACATTATCGAACGGCCCGCTGTCGCCGTCCAGGCTACGAACTTTGCTTTGTACTAGAACGAGCGGGTCGACGTTCCCGGCTCAGTTTGGGGCGCTCGCTCAGCCGGTAGACGAGTCGCAGCCCCGACCACACTTCGTCCACCGCGCACACCTTGTTGTCGACGAGGCCGAGGGGCAGGCAGAGCTCGCGCACCGTGTCCTCGGTGATGTCGCTCTTCACGCCGGAGGCCTTCTTGGGCCAGGCGATCCACAACGCGCCGGCCGGATCGATACGACCGGCGAGGCGCTCGAGCTCGGCCGCGAGTTTGCGCCGCTCGCTGAAGAACCCCACGAGCACGTCGAACGGACCCTTGGCGCGCGCCGCGTCGCTGGCCTTGGCGCCCGCAGGTAGTGCGCCGAGCGTGGTCCTGAAGCCCGAGGGCGGCTGGGCGAGTCCGAGCCGCGTCCCCGGCTTGATGCCGAGCTTCTGGGGCAGCGGAGTGCCGGAGTAACCCGCCATGGCCGCCTTTCTAACACGATTTGCGCGTTGGCCCGCGGGCGGGTACAAGCCCCGGCCATGCTCGATCTGCGCGCCGCCACGCCACCCGCCTGGCTCGACGCCGTGTTCTCGAACTTCGACGCGTTCCTGATCGATCACGCCGCCTGCGAGCGCAAGGCCTCGGCCACGGGCATGAGCTTCGTCGTGCGTTACCCCGATCGCCAGGCGCTGATCGAGCCCATGATCGAGTTCGCGCGCGAGGAGCTCGAGCACTTTCACATCGTCTACAAGCTCATCGCCGAGCGCGGCCTGATCCTCACCGACGACTACAAGGACGCCTACGTCAACGGCCTGCGCAAGCGCGTGCGACCGGGCCGCGACGAGTGTCTGCTCGACCGGCTGCTCGTATCGGGCGTGGTCGAGGCGCGCGGCTGCGAGCGCCTGTACATGGTGGCCGAGGCGCTGCGGCTGAAGAGCGATCCTTACGCTGCCGTGTACCTGGACCTGGCCCGCGCCGAGTCGCGTCACCACGGCCTCTTCTTCCGCCTCGCGCGTCAGCTCTTCGGCGATGCCATGACCTTCGAGCGCGGGGCCGAGCTGCTCGACTACGAAGCGAAGCTCGTCGCCGAGCTCCCGCACCGAGCGGCAGTCCATTGACACTTCGTGCCGGCCGGAGCGGACGGTTCGGCCCTGATCGCCGCCGAACGGGCGAGGTCCGGCCCGCGGGGCGTCGCCACCTGTCTGGCCGAACGACACTTCGGCTAGACTGCTGATTCCATGGCAGACGGCCAAAAGAGCTTCCGCAGAGACTGGCTCTTGCCGATGGCGACGCTGACGGCGGCCGCGCTCTTCGTCTTCGCCGGCTTCTACGTGCTCGACCAGGTCTTGATCGGCGAGTCCGGGCTCGGCGCCGCGAAGAGCTACTTCGACTTCGATCCGCGCAGCCTGACCGACGCCGTCAGCTCGCTGGCGGGCATGACCGCGGCCGTGTTCGGTATCGTGATCACGGTCGTCAGCATCATCGTGCAGTTGTCCTCCGATCGCTACACCGGCGTGGCGGGCATGTTCATGCGCGACCGCGTGAACCTGGTGGTGATGGGCTACTACGTCATCGCCTGCGTGTGCGGCGTTTGGCTGAGCGTCGCCCTCAAGAACGACTACGTGCCGCGCGTGGCGCTGATCGCGATGCTGATCGCCACGACCGGCGGCTTCGTGCTGATGGCGCCGTACTTCCGCTACGTGTTCTGGTTCCTCGAGCCGA
>DATLIL010000819.1:0-33431 GCA_035539475.1 Polyangiaceae bacterium | reverse complement strand
TCGGACAGCGGGGGCGCGGGCGGGGAATCCGCAGACGGCGGCGCCGGCCTCGGTGGAGAGGGTGGTGCCGTGATTGGTGGCGGCCAGGGCGGCGGCGGCTGAGGTTTCCTCGATCGTCGCCGGCCTGGTCGACCAGCTTTGACTAGCCCCCGCCAGCGCCGGGTCGGACCAGGTAGCTGTTCAGCACGTTCGCGATCAGGTCTGCCAGGATGCCATCGGCGACACGCAGGCGGCGGCTCAGCTCACGCGCCAGATTCAAGATCACGATCGAGTACGAGCGCACGTCATGGCGGTACAGCGCATCCATGTCTTGCGCCGTGAACTTCACGAGTCGGCTCGGCGCCAGCGCGCGAACGGTAGCGGAGCGCGGCTGAATATCGACGACGCCCATCTCACCGAACCAGTCTCCCGGCCCGAGCACGGCGACACGAGCGTCGACGCCGTTGCGGCTTCGCTTCAGCACCTCGACTTCGCCGTTCAGCACGACGTACATCGTTCGGGCCTCGTCGCCTTCACGAAATAGCGTGTCTCCGGCAGCGGGTGCGTGCACCGTGAGCATGGTGCAGAGAAACTCCAGGATCTCGTCGCTCAGCGCACCAAACAGGCCGATGTTGCGGAGTTCGCTGGGCTGAACGGGGGCTCCGGCGGGTGTGCTCGACATGCGCCCCGCTTTCCTGTCACAGGTTCTTGTAGAAGACCACTCGAGGCCGGGCGGGCCCTGCGTAGTCTTCCACGTACGTCACGCTCCAGCCGGTAGCCTTGTGGAACGCGATCGAACCTTCGTTGCCGGTCGTCGTGATCGCCTTGAGCCGGCTGCAACCCGCCGAGCGCGAGTCCTCTTCGAAGGTTTGATACAGCACCTTACCGACGCCGCGGCGGCGGTAGTCTGGGTGAATACCCACGAGGTGGACGTAGCCGGTCTTGGGCGGCCCCGGAGCGACGAAGCCGAGGAGGAAGCCGACGAGGATCCCGTCGTGCTCCACCACTCGCGCCATGGCGCCGAGCTCGTAGAAAAAAATGGGGTGCGCCAGCGCAGTGGTGGGTCCGCCCCACCATTTGTCGATGATCTGAACGATGTGATCGTAGTCTTGCTTGCCGAGCGGGCGCGTGATCATGGGGAGCTGTCGAACACCTGGCGGGGACTTTGAACCAGCGTAACACGGCTTGGACGAAGGTCTCGGCAAAACCCGGGGTGAAGGCCTGCTCCTTTGCGGCGCCGCGCCGCGTCGACTATTCCTGAAACCCCATGTCATCACAGGTGCGGATTGCACCCTCCATTCTCAGCGCGGACCTCGGACGGCTGGCCGAGGAGGTGCGCGAGGTCGAGGCGGCGGGCGCCGACTGGATTCATTTCGACGTCATGGACGGCCGCTTCGTGCCGAACCTGACCTTTGGGCCCCCGCTGGTGCGCGCCGTCCGAGCCGCCACCAAGCTCTTCCTCGATACGCACCTGATGATCGTCGAGCCCGAGCGATACGTCGATGAGTTCGCCGCGGCTGGAGCCGACGGCATCACCATACACGTCGAGGCCTCCGTCCATTTGCAGCGCACGCTCGCGCGCATTCGCGAGCTCGGCAAGCGGGCTGGTGTCGTGCTCAACCCGCACACGCCCGAGGACCACCTGAGCTACATCCTGGGCGACATCGATCTCATTCTCGTGATGAGCGTCAATCCGGGCTTTGGTGGGCAGAGCTTCTTGCCCGCCGTGCTGCCGAAGATCAGCCGCATTCGTCAGATGATCGACGCCTCGGGGTTCGATATCGACCTCGAGGTCGATGGCGGGGTCGGTCCAGCGAACGCCGCCGAGATCGTGCGAGCCGGTGCGCGAGTGCTGGTGGCCGGCAACTCCGTTTTCGGGAAGCCCGATCGCCGTGCGGCGATCGCCGAGCTTCGCGCCAGCGCGCGGGCCGTATGAAGCGCTGGGTGGCGCTCGCTCTGCTCGCTGCGGCGTGCGCTCCCGAGCCCGCCGCGGCGCCTCCGCAGCCAGCTCCCTGGGTGGCGCGGCCCGTCGAGGAGCGCAAGAGTTCCCCGCCCGCGGCGGAGCAAAACGCCCTCGACGAGATCGACCGAGCGCTGAAGTACATGGCCGAGGTGCGCGAGCTTCCGGTCAAGGATCAAGTGGCCGGGACAGTCATAGCGCGTGAGGCGCTGCTCGCCCGCCTGCGCAGCGAAGTCGAGGACGATCTGGATCCGTCGCTCGTCTTGGGCAACACCGAGTTCCTGTTCGCGCTGAACCTCGCGCCGGCGCGCTTCGACTTCCTCGGCAGCGTGCTCGAGCTGTTCACCTCCGAGATCGCGGGCTTCTACGATCCGGGCGAGAAGCGCATGTACCTGCTCGCGGATCTCGACGGCGAGGCGCGACGCGCGACGCTGTGGCACGAGCTCGTGCACGCACTTCAGGACCAGCACTACGACCTGAGACCGCTCGTGAAATGGAAGCCGGACGAGGGCGATCGCGTGAGCGCGCTGCAATGCCTGTCGGAAGGCGACGCCACCAGTGCCATGATGGACGCGATCCTGTCGCCGCAGGGTAAGCGCGCGATCGACGTGCCCGGCTCCCTCTTGAAGCCGGGCTCCGCCGCCCTCGAGAGCTCGCCCAAGCTCGCGCATATCCCCGGGATCCTTCGGCGATCGGTGATCGCGCCCTACGCCGACGGTCTCGACTTTACGCACCACCTCCGCCGCCTCAAGGGCTGGGCCGGCGTCGACTCGGCCTGGCGCTCCCCGCCGCTGTCGACGGAGCAGGTGCTGCACCCGGAGAAGTACATCGCCGGCGAGCGCCCGGAGCCGCCGCCGCTGCCGCCGCCTCCTGCTGGCGGACCGAGCGAGCTCGTCTACCGCGATGTGGTGGGAGAGCAGGCGCTGCGCCTGATTTTCGAGGATTGGATGCCAGCGTCCACCGCTGCGGAGAGCGCCAGTGGCTGGTCGGGTGACAGAGTGGCGGTCTACAAGGACGGAGACTCGCGGGCCGTCGCGATCCGGCTTCGTTACGATGACGAGGCCATGTCGCTGCGTGCGGCCACGGCTTTCGTTCGCGGAGGGCTGACTCCGGAAATCGATGACCAGCCCGCGGACGGACGTCCGGCGCTGCTCGCCGTGACCGCGGACGCGGCGCAACAGGCCTTCAAGACCGGGCGCTTCTGCCAGCTCCGGGCTCGCCGCGGGCCGCAGGCGGTGGTGCGACGCGGTCGTGACTTTGCCGTGGTGGCGGGCACCTTTTCGCGGGCCGGCAGTAATGCGCAAGGCGAGCGCACGTGCGATCAGGCGCTCAAGTGGGCTGATCAGATCTTGTCCGCGCGTTAGTCACAGTGGCGTGGTCGCCACAGGTGGCGGCCACTGTGACGGCCAGACGCGGTAATCCGTGTCGCCGATTCGTGTGGGCTGAAGTGCGCAGTAACGAGATCACTGCTTGGTCAGCGGGCCGGCAAGGGAACCCTTGCGGTGGTACGAATCGTGCTTATGTCTTTGCGTGCTCGTGGCCACCAACGACAAGAAGCAGTCGAAAGCCAGCGTCGTCATGACGACGGCTGCGACCAGCGCGTCGTGGATGGCACTGCTCGCGGCGACCACGATCGGTCTCGGCAACATTCAGCGTGTTCGCGCCGAGGTTTCGGCGAACATTCACGCCATCGGTGAGGCCGGGACTGACGGCTATCGGCTGATCGTGCAGTCATACCCGCGGGCGAGTTTGGCCCAGGGTGCCCTGCCCGGAGCCAAGGTGAAGCCGCTGGGCTCGGCGCAGCGGGCGATCACTCTCGAAGAGCTGGCGCAAGGCGTGTCGGTGGATGTGGTCGGCGTCGGCGAAACCCCAGCCGAAGACGCGGTGCTCGTGGCCTGGATCGAGCGCGGCAAGCCCGATCTGGAGTTCGACGCTTTGCGGGCTCGGCCTTCGGACGACGCCGTCTACGGTACTGCTGACGCTCAAGCCGCGAGCACACCGCGCGCTCAGGTCGTGCTGAACCGCCGCCGGGGCTGAGCTCAGGCCGCTGCCTTCTCCTGACGGGGAGGCTGCTTGAGCGTGCGCACGCGGGCGGCGAAGTCGTTGACGGCTCCTTCGCTGAGGAGCTCGCCTCCGAAGCGGGACTTCAAATAGATCTCCGTGAGCTCCAGCACCTCCTGGGCAATCGGATGATTCAGCGCCACCAGTGAACGCGCGTGCGCGAGTGGCGGTGTGCCCGAGGGTCGCGCCGCTCCGCGCTGGGTCATCACTCGGTCCAGTGCCTGGTAGAGCTCCACGATCTGCAGCGCGCGCCGCTCGGCCAGCGAGAGCTCCTCCTGAGGAGCCGCCTTGCGCCGACGGAGCCAGAGCTCTCGCACCGCCCAGACCAGACCGGCGGCGGCGAGGAGCGCGAGGAGCGTGCGGCGCGGCGAGCCGACGAGGCGCCCGGTGAAGGAGCCATCTCGCTCCGGCACGAGCTTACGGTACGTGTCGCGCACGCCCTGAAACAGCCAGATTTGCTGCTTCAAGTCGTATCCGACGACGTGGCGGTTCCAGCGCTGACCCATGGCTTCGATCAGGTCACGCAGCACGACCAGCGCGCCGTTGATCTCGCTCTGTGGCGTCGCGCCCGAGGGCGGCGTCGGATCGAAGCGCGTCCAGCCCGTGTCGCTCAAGTAGACCTCGACCCACGAGTGGGCGTCGCCCTGCCGCACGGCGTACGTCTGCGAGAAGCGATTGAAGGTGCCGCCGACGAAGCCGGTCACGTTGCGGGTGGGCACGCCACGAGTGCGCAACATGACGGCCATGGCGGTCGAGTAGAACTCGCAGTGGCCGCGCTTCGACTCGAACAAGAAGTGCTCGAGCGGATTCTTCGCGCCCCCCGACGGTGAGTCGAGATCGTACGTGTAGCCGCTACGCAAGCGCGCTTCGATCCTGCGCGCCATCTCGCGGGGGTCACTCAGATCGGCGGTCCAGCTTTCCGCGAGCTCGGCCACGCGATGCGGCAAGTTCGGCAGCGCCAGATAGCGGGCGCGCTCGAAGGTCGTGAGCTCTTCGGGTTTGCGGTCAGCCTGATCCGCCAGCGAAACCTCGTAGCGTAGGCCGCGCTCGTCGTGGCTACGGTAGTAGAGCGTGCCCTCGTTGCCGTAGTAGAGCTGGGGCCGTGAGCTCGGCAGCGCGCTCTGCGAGGTGAGCAGGCTGAGCGCAACGGCGTCGCCCGGCAGAAAGACAATCGGTGGATCGATCGCGTCCAGGTCGACCCGCATCGTGCTGTCGCGTCGCGGATCCGGAAAACGCTTGAGCTTGACCTGTCGACCACTCTGCTCGACCAGCAGCTTGCTGGGGCCGGGAGTACGCGACCAGCTGCGGCCGTCGTAGGCGTCGAAGGCGGTACCCTTGAGATAGAGCGCCAGGCGCGCGGGCGGCGTGGCGGGAACGTTGCCCGGCTCCACGCGCATGACGATCGTGGGGTCCGAGCGCAGTTTGCCGACTCCACCAAGGTCGACGCGCTCCGAGAAGCCGGTCATGCGCTCGCGCGGGTTGTTGAGCAGCAGAAGCGACAGGCCGACGCGCGGAAAGAGGATGAACAGGACCGCCGTGAAGACGAAGATCGGTACGGACAGCAGGCAAGTCACCAGCAAGAAGCGCTTGCCGATGACGCGTCGGCTGCGCAGGATGCGCGGCACGTCAACGGGCAATCCGGTGCGATCGCGCGCGCCCTGGCGGTAGTTGCCCTCGACCTCCCGGCGCAGGTGGCTGAGCACGAGCGCGCCCGGCGCCACGACCATGAAGCCCAGGAAGCAGAGGCCGTAGGCCAGGCCTGCTCCCAACACCGTCCCGGCGATCAGGTGCAGAAGGGCGAGCACCACCACCTGTTGATCGTGCGCGGCGCCGCGGCGAGTGAGCAGGCGCAAGACCTGCAGCCCGGCGGCGAACTCGATCGAGACAGGGAGAAGGGCTTCGCCCATCGACAGCCGGGCGGCCTGGACACCGAACATGACCAGCGGCCCGATCACGCCGAGACGGCGCAGGATGGGCTTTTCCTGCCAGCGTTCGGGGATGGCCAGCGCCACGACCAGGCCGACCACGATGGCCACCGTCATCCAGCGGTTGAGCTCACCGCTGGTGAGGAGCGCGAGCAGGCCGAGCGCGGCGAGCGCGTCGGTCATGATGCGATGAACCAGCCCGAATCTCACGCTGCCCCGCGCTTTGCAGGCGGTTTTTCAGGCACCGCTGCCACCGCTGCCGACGGCTCCTGGTTCTTGAGTGCGCTCGCCGACGTCGCCTCGAGCAGCGCCAGGAAGCGCAAGATCGGATCGGCTCCAGCGGCGGACAGGCTACGCACGCGTTCGGTCGCGGTGGTGCGCAGGGTGACGTTGTCGCCGCGCTTGAGGTGCGCCACCGAGCGCGAGGCCACATCGCGGATGCGGCGCTCGAGCCGCGCGTTGAACTCTTCGCCCGGGGCATCGCCGTGGTACACGGAGTCGATCACGTAGGCGACGTCGCGCCGCGCCTCGCGGACGCGCTCGCGGATCACCATCTCCGAGGCCAGCGTGCTCTTGCGCCAATAGATGTCGCGCGGGTCGTCGCCCTCGCGCATGGGACGGACGCCGACGATCTCGTCCCCGGTGCCGCGCCCGAGCGAGAGGGCGGCGCCCTGGCGCTCCCCGCCTTCGTCTTGCGGGAGGATCACGGCGTCGACGGCCGGATAGATGATGAGGTCGCCTTCGGCCGGAATTTCCCGGGATTTCTCGAACAGACCGAAGGGGAAACGGGTGGCCACGCGAAAGCCGACGTGACGATCACGCCCGCGCCTCGCGGGAGTGCGGCGGTAGGCGGCGACCTGAGCGGAGCGCGGGCTGATCTTCAGAAAGAAGCAGCGCTTGTCGGCGGGTTGACCGGCGCGGAGATCTTCGACCTCGATCGCATACGACGGCGCGCGCTGCTTGTGATTGAAGACCTCGATCTCGACCAGGTGCGGTCGACCAACCTGCGCCCGCGGCGGCAGCCGACGCACCACGCTGAGGTGACGCAAGCTGAGCTCGCTCATCACGCTCGACACGACGATGAGCGACAGGAACATGCCGAGCAGTAGGTAGAGGAGGTTGTTACCGGTGTTGACCGCTGCGAAGCCCACACCGAGCGTGATCAGGAGGTAGTACTTGCCTTCGCGGGTGAGCTTGAGCTTGCGCGGCGGCTTGAGGCTCCGCAGCAGTCGGCGCAGGCGTCCGACAGGCTTGGCCTCGGCGGGCTTCTCAGAACGCTCGGACGACGCGGTGCTCACTGGAGCGGCGCCTCACAGCGGTACGGGAACACGCGCCACCACTTCACGGATGGCGGCTTCGGCTTCCTCGCGGGTGGGTGCGTAGCCCTCGGCGTGAGACGACAGTCGCACGCGGTGAGCGAGCAGCGGTACCGCCAGGCTGTGGATGTCGTCGGCGATGCAGTAGTGACGCCCGTGCAGGAGGGCGCGGGCACGTGCCGAGCGTGAGAGGTTCATGCCGGCGCGCGTGGACGCGCCCAGCGCCAGCAGCGGACTCGAGCGGGTCGCGGTGATCAGGGCCTGGAGGTAGGCGCCGAGCGCCGCGTCGGTGCTCACGCGATCGACTTCGCGTTGCATGCTGACCAGCGCTTGCGGATCGAGCACCTCGGGCACGGCTTCGACGCGATCGAAATCAGGCTCGAGCATCAGCCGGGTCTCGACGTGAGCCGGTGGATAGCCGATGCGAAGCCGCATCATGAAGCGATCGAGCTGCGACTCCGGCAGCGGATAGGTTCCGGCGAAGTCCTGCGGATTCTGCGTTGCCACGACCAGGAACGGCTCTGGCAGGGGCATCGTCTTGCCGTCGATGGAGACCTGACCGTCGCTCATCGCCTCCAGCAAGGCGGACTGGGTGCGCGGGCTGGCGCGGTTGATCTCGTCAGCCAAAAGTACGTTGGCGAAGATCGGTCCGGCGCGCAGCACGAACTCACTCCGCCTCTGATCGTAGACGGAGACACCGAGCACATCGCTCGGCAAGAGGTCGCTCGTGAACTGCACGCGGCGCATTTCGCCGCCGAGCGCGCGCGCCAAGGCGCGAGCGAGCGTCGTCTTGCCGACGCCCGGAACGTCTTCGATCAGGACGTGACCGCGAGCGAGCAGCGCAACCAGCGCGAGCTCGACCACCTCCGGTTTGCCTTCCAGCGCGCCTTCCACCGCACGGCGCAGGTCGGAGAGCTGCTCGGCATGCTGAGGCTCGAGCGCGAGGGCGGACGACGTCATTGAACGGCATAGTAGCACGGGGTTTCGCCGGATTCGGCCGACCGTTGAGCCAGCCGGCCGAATCCCGGCTGCGGAGGCGCTCAAAAGTACGCGCGGTGCTCAGAATCCCCCTAGTTTCGGTGGAAATCAGCGGCGTCGTGTTATGGGAACGGCCGGTGACCTCGATCTCCCGCATCGTGGTGCGGTCGGTGACTCGCACCTTTGGCGCCACGGTAGCGCTGCGCGGGGTGGACCTGGAGCTGGGCGCCCGCTCCCTCACGTTCCTCGAGGGCCCGAACGGCGCTGGCAAGAGCACGTTGCTCGCGGTGCTCGGCACGGTGCTCCGCCCGAGCTCGGGCAGCGTGGTCTACGATCCGATCGGTGCCGACGTGATGGAGGTGAGACGCCACCTGGGCTGGGTGGCGCACGACTCGCATTGCTACCGGCAGCTCACTGCTCGCGAGAACGTCGAGCTCGCGGCTCGGGCTCAGGGCATGGCCACCGCCGGCGCTTGGGAACGCGTCGCCGCACGTGTGGCGGCCGAGTCATTGGCATCGCGAGCGGTCGGCACCCTTTCACGTGGGCAGCGCCAGCGCATCGCACTGGCGCGGGCCTTGGTTCACGCGCCCAGTGTCCTCCTCCTGGACGAGCCCTGGACCGGCCTCGACCGGGCGAGCTCGGAGCTCCTGGAACGCGCCGTCCTCGAAGAGCGCGATCGGGGGACGCTCGTGATCGTGGTGAGTCACGAGCCTGGTCTCGCCGAGCGCCTCGGGGCGCGCCGCGTGCGGCTCGAGAACGGTCGAGTCGTTCAGTAACCGAGGAGCGCCCTGAGCAGGGGCTCGAGCGCGTCCTCCTGGTCGCGGGCGATCACCGTCGCCGGGGCCATACCGAGCCGCGCTAGCTCGGCGGCGTTGGAGCCGGTGCTAGGATCTGTCGGCCGCGCGGCCGACATAACGATGACGTCCGGCTTTCGACCACGAGCCGCCATTGCTGTCAGGGTCGCGGTGGTGTCGTGAAGGACGCCGAGTGAATCGGGAGCGACGAGGATCCAGAAGGCCGGCTCGAGGGCGACGGCGAGATCGAAGTTCGTTTCGTTCTCGTTGAGCGGGCTGAACGTTCCCCCCGCAGTCTCGATGAGAACGTGGCTTGGCGGGGACGGCTGTACGCTGGCGATGGCATCGTCGACCCAACGCTTGACCGCCGCGGACTGGATATGGCGACCCGCGTGCCGCGCTGCCAGGTGCGGCGAGAGCGCATCGACAAAGGTCCAGGCGCCACCCGGCGCTTCCCTCCCGCTAGCTGCCGCGAGGGCGGCGGCGTCCGGGCCCGTCACCGTGATGCTCCCCGACTCCACGGGTTTCAGGGCGAGCACGCTCGCTCCAGCTTCGCGGAGTCGGCGCGCCAGCAGCACACCGACGTGGGTCTTGCCGACTTCGGTGCCCGTTCCCAACACGACAATGCGTCGTGGTGCGGGCGGGGTCTCCACGGAGGTGGGAGGTGGCGTGGGTCGCGGCCGAGGAAGAGAGTCGAGCGCTTTCGCCAGACGCTCGACATCGGTCGAGCTCATGCTGGCTGAGACCGTCAGGCGCAGCCGCGCCGAACCCTTCGGTACCGTCGGCGGACGGATGCCCTGGACGAGGATGCCTCGAGTCGCGAGGGCGGCGGTTGCGGTCAGTACGCTCTCGTTGTCACCCAGGACGAGGGGGACGATCGGTCCAAACGAGTGCTCCAGGGGAGGAAGGCCTCGTGGGGCAAGCGCCTCGCGCAGCTGCGCGGAGCGCTCGGCGAGGGTCGCTCGTAGGTCTTCGGCAGCGCGAACGTGTTTCACGTGCAACAGCGCCAGGGCTGCGAGAGCGGGAGAGGGCGCGGTGGAGAAGACGAAGCTTCGAGCGCGGTTCCAGAGGTAACGCCTCAGCGTACTGGAACCCGCCACGAACGCTCCGTGGACCCCCACGGCCTTGCCCAAGGTGCCAACGAGCACGTCCGGTCGCACTCCTTGTGCGAGGCAGCGGCCGGCGCCCTCGGGACCGAACACTCCCAACGCGTGGGCCTCGTCCACCACGAGACCCGCCTCGTAGCGGTCGCAGAGAGCCCTCAGTGCGGGGAGGTCTGGGCCGTCCCCGTCCATGCTGAAGTAGGACTCCGTCACGACCCACCTGTTCGGGGTTCGTGCCCGCTCGAGCTCTCGTTCGACTGCCGCCAGGTCGAGGTGCGGGACCACTCTGACCGTCGCGCGGGAGAGCCGACACCCATCGATCAGGGATGCGTGGTTCAGGGCGTCGGAGATAATCAGGCTTCCGGGAACGCCCAGGGCGGAGAGGAGGCCCGCGTTCGCCGCGTACCCGCTGGCGAAAAGCAGGGCGCTCGGTTGCCTGACCCAATCGGCCAGTTGGTGCTCCAACTCGAGGTGCGGGGCGCGGGTGCCGTGGATCAAGCGCGACGCACCTGAACCGGCGGACACGCCCCAGGCGCTCAGTGTTTCACGTGAAACGATAGAGGCAGCCAGGCCGAGGTAGTCATTGGAGGAGGCGTCCAGAAGGGGGACCCCCGCGCGGGTCGCGGCGTCGAGGGCTTCGGTTCGCCGGGAGCCGTCGTCGGGTTCACGCAGGAGCCCGAGTCCTTCCAGTCGGGCCAGTTCCTCAAGAAGGAAGCGGTCGGTCACGCGCCCACCTTAGCGCGGAATCGGGACCGGCTTCGGGCCGTCCTGAAGCGCCGATCGCTCCCCTCCAGTGAGGCCCGCTCCCAAGCTTCACTTCCGAAAAGGAGCACGGCCACCCCGTTGCAGGCACGCGCTGCCTCTGTTCCTGACCCCCGCCCCAAGACCCCGCCGCCAAGTCCGAAGGAGCACCAACATAAATACGAGGTTGTATTTATGTTTCGCCCGACAATTCTCAGCGACGCCTCCGGGACCACGTTGCCCGAAGGCGACATAAAAACGTTAGTGTATCTTTGATCCCTCGGCAGCTCGTGTTGCGGCCCTTGCGCGTCCCCTTTCGGCGGTCGATTTCGCGGGCGCCTGGACGGCGCTTTCAGGATCATTAACGATACGCACGTCTCAATGATGGCCCCTGAGCGCGACGAAACGCTGTCGCCGGCACCTGGCCGGGGTCAATACGACCGCGCCCTCACGCGCGAGCGCCGTCAGGCGGAACAACGTGAGCGCTTGCTGCTCGCCACTGCCTCAGCGTTCGTGCAGCAACGCCCGGGGGTGAGCGGAGTGATCGCGCTCGCCGGCGTTGGGCGCAACACGTTCTACGAATACTTCGACGACTTCGAGCATGCACTCGAAGCAGTCAGCACACGAGCGCAAGCGCGCCTCGAGCTGGGCTGCCGGACGGCGCTCGAGCGAGCGAGGACACCGATCGAGCGGCTGCGTTCGATCAGTCGGAACTGGTGCAGCGCGCTGCTCGAAGTGAGAGACGAAGCCGCGGTGTTGCTCTGCGCCGAGCAGCGCACTCCCGAGCAGCCGCTCAGCCCGGCGGGTCGTGTGCTGGCGGTCTCGTACGAGAGTGCGCGGCAGGTGGAAACACGCGGCCGAGCGCAAGATCCCGCGTTGGTCCAGGCAGCTTCAGCCTCGGCGGAGGTCATCGTGTTGCGAGCGCTTTCGACACGCGCCGACCCGGAAGCGACAGCCACGCTGGTCGCCCAGGTCGCGATTCGGCTGCTCCACTGAGGTCTCGCGGTACCCGGCTCCTGTCGGCGCTGAGTACGAACTGTGCAGGGATTGTGGACAAGCTGGCGGCAGTGACGGGGCGCCAATCACCGTCTTTCCATGCGGCGGCGACGGTGATAGCGTACACCCTCACATGAGCGGCACACCCGTCGAGCTGAAGATCGGCGGTCAGACCTACCGAGTGCTGGCCTCCGCCGAGGAGGCGGAGCTCAAGCGCCTGGCCGAGATCGTAGACACTCGCTTGCGCTCGCTCACCACACCGGGCCGGCAGGTGTCGCCGCAGACGCTGTTGCTCGCCGCGCTTGCGCTGGCTCACGATCTCGAAGAAGAGCGCGAGCGCAGGTTGCGCGTCGAAGCACGCGCCAAAGAGATGCTGAGCTCCGTTCTCGAGCGCATCGACGCGGTACTGGAGAGCAGTGCTGCGCCGGAGCACGCCGAGGAAGCCGACAGCGCCGGCGACGAAGCCCCGCTCACCTAATCGGCGACCGCCTCGTAGGCGAGGAGGAAGGGCAGAGCCAGGATCAGGCCGTCGACCTGCGCGCCGACGAAGAGCGTGTTCCTGCCAGCAGACGACAGATCGTGGCTAGCGCCGAGCAAGAGTCCGGCGCTGATCGAGTAGGAGGCGTGAAAGTTGTAGGTGCGCGCGCCCCAGAAAAGCCAGCCTTCGAGCTGGGCTGCTTCGAGCTCGTGCCCGCCCGCCCCCAGCGAGAGCACGAGAGGGAAGTCCTGGTTCAGCGGCGCCAGCAGGCTGAGTCCGGCGCCGTAGCGGGCGTCCCAGAATCCAGCGCTGGAGATCTGGGCGTACGGACCGAGGGCGAAGTCCCGACCGCGTTCGCGTCCGAACAGGATGTCGGCGCGCAGGCCATTGCACCAGAAGGTGTCCTGCCACAGGGCGCCGTCGGAGCCGTTGCCGCAGACGCCGGTGATCAGCGACGCGTTGCCCTGAGGTCTCGCCTGCGCGACTCCGACCGACGAGAACGCGCAGGCCAGGACGGCCGCGCCGAGCGCTCGTGCTCTCATCCCCCGTAGTACGGGTTGAGTGCCGGGTCGCGGCAGACGGGGCTACTGGCAGCGCAGGTCACGCAGCTCACCATCTGGTCTTGGCCGGCATTACACGTTCCGGCTCCCGCGCCCTCGGGGTCGACGGCAGTGGCCGGGCTCGTGGCGCACAAGTACGGATCGCCGCCGGCCACGCTCGCGTCGAGCGCTTCACCCGGGTAGTAGACCAGGCAGCCGTTGCAGATATCGATCGGGAACCTGAGCTCGCCGGACTCGATCTCCTGACCGCCCAGCGTCGTGCCGAAGACGCGAATCGAGGCCACGTACTGGCCTTCGGGCAGGTTGGCGCCGGGAGGAACGAGGTTCGTGAAGAAGCCGCCGTAGCTCGGGTCGGTGCCGGCTGCGGGGTGGACGAAGCCCGAGCCGAGACTGGTGAACTCGGCGAGCTGGGCGCCGCCAGCGTCTTCCAAGGTCACCTCGGCGCCCTCTAGGCGCACCCGCGACGTCTCGGTGCGCAGCTGGTTCCGCGATCCACGCTCGGTGAGCTGGTTACCGACCACCAGCGCCGCGATGTACGTATCGCGGATCGCGACATCGAGCGTGCCCAGGCCGATGAACGGCCCGTCCGAAGATGGTGCGAGCACGCAGTCGGACCCTGTGATGTCCGCCACGCCGATGATGAACATCATGCTCTCGTTGTCAGCGCAGCCCGCGGCGATCGAGCTGCTCGCCAGGACCAATCCGGCGGCCGTCATTTTCCTGAACCAGGACATGGTGACCTCGGGGCGCACTGCACACGATCGGCGCCCAGGATCAGGATCTTACCGACCACCAGTGCGACACGCCAATTTCGTGGCAGTTATCTAAGTGAGGAGCTGTGCGCGGGAGTACGCCTCGCTCCGCCAAACACTGCGCAATTGCTCACGAGGCGAGCTTGCGCACCGAGTCATGGAGCTCCGTCAGATCCAGATCGGAGGTCTCGACCCGGCCAGCGTCGAGGGCAAAGATGAAGCGCAGCTTCTTTCCCGCCTTCTTCTTGTCGTGCGCCAGAAGCTCGGCTGCCTCGAGCACCGGCTCGCGCGAGAGATCGGTGGGTAGACCGAGGGTGACGAGCAGGCGGACGATCCGCTCCTCGAGTGCGCTGGGAGTGACGCCGCGTCGAACGCCCAGCCGCAGCGCAGCGACCAGCCCGAGGCTGATGGCCTCGCCGTGCGTCAGGCGATCGTAGCCGCCGATCGCCTCGAGCGCGTGCCCCACCGTGTGGCCCAGGTTGAGCACCGCGCGCAGTCCGCTTTCGCGCTCGTCCTGACTGACGATTCGCGCCTTGACCCGCACCGAACGACGCACGAGCTCCTCGACGAGGTCGGGCTCGCGCGCCACGACGCGATCGCTCTCGCGCTCCAGGAGGTCGAGCATCTCGGGGTCGCCGATCAACGCCGTCTTGACGACCTCGGCGAGCGCGCTCACGTAGTTTCGCGCGGGCTCGGTGGCCTCGAGCGCGATGTCGCAGATCACGCCCGACGGCTGCCAGAAAGCGCCGATCGCGTTCTTGGCGGGACCGAAATCGACGCCGGTCTTACCGCCCGTGGAGGCGTCCACCATGGCGAGCAGCGTCGTTGGTAGGCCGACCCAGCGCACGCCGCGCAGCCACGACGACGCGGTAAAGCCGGTCATGTCGGTGACGACGCCGCCGCCCAGACCGACGCACACCGAGCGACGATCTGCGCCGGTGTCCTGCAGCTTCTGCCAGATGGCCCTGATGCTCTCGATGTTCTTGTGCTGCTCGCCGGGGGTGAGCACGAACTCGGCGTGAACGTTGCCGGCGGCGAGCAAGCTTTGCTTGAGCGTCGAGGCGTGTAGCGGCGCGACGTTGGCGTCGGTCACCACCATGACGCTCGACGCTCGCCCGACCAGCGCCGGGGCCCTGGCGGCCCCGATCCCGCGTCCCACTTCGACCGAGTACGAGTACTGCCCGGCTGCCACCGCGATCGGATCGCGCTTCCAGATCTCCAGCACTTCGCGCGCGATCGTCTCGGGAGGGCGCCCGCCGGTGCTGACGCGAGCGTGAGCTTCCGCGTACGAGTTTGCCCGGAGCTCGAGCAGTTCGCGGGTGCGCCCGAGCGCGTCGGGAGTGTCGAGTAGCGGGCGGCCGCCTTGCGCCACGGCGCGACGGGCGATCTCCTCGGCCTCGGTTTCGAGCGTGACGACGACGGCGGTGTCGAGTGCGCGCAACCTGAGCGCCCGCGCCAGCATCGCCCCGCCGCCCACCGCTATCACCGGTGGCTCCGTGCTGCGCGGCGCGGAAGCGAGCAGGCTCTCGAGCTCGGCACGCTCCGCTGCGCGGAAGGCCGTTTCCCCGTGGCGCGCGAAATATTCGGCGATGGTCATGCCGAAGCGCGATTCGAGGCGCTCGTCCATATCGATGAAAGGCCGTGAGGCGGCCTGAGCAACTTGCCGGCCCACGGTGCTCTTTCCGACACCCATGAAGCCATTGAGGAACAGCGGGCGGTGCATCGACCGCTGGAGCCTGGCATGGCGGGGCCCCTCCCGGAAGGCTATGTTTCCGGACCCGATGGCGGAACTCGAGCTCAGTAGCCGTGACGGCGCCGTGGAGCTCGGGATCTGGGCCAAGCCCCGAGCCTCCAAGAGCCGGCTCCTGGGCGTGCGTAACGGCCACCTGGAGGTGGCTCTCGCCGCCCCACCGGTCGACGGCGCGGCCAACGAGGAGCTGATCCGCGTTTTGGCGTCGCATTTCGGGATCGCTCGCAGCCAGGTCGAGCTGGTAGCCGGCCAGGCCGGTCGGACGAAGCGGGTCCGCCTCCGCGGCCTGGCCGAGCAGGCAGTGCGCGCGCTTCTCCCCCCATGACCGCCGACCCGGGCGCGACTCGCGAAGCCCCCGACTTCGCTGTAGATTGAGGGTAGCCGCCATGGCTGAGCCGCTCACGTTCCAGAAGTACGAGGGACTCGGCAACGACTTCGTCATCGTCGACGCCGCCGACGGCGAAATCCAGCCGGAGCGCGCGCGTGCGCTGTGCGATCGCCACTTCGGGGTCGGCGCCGACGGTGTGCTGATCGTCGGACGACCGGCGAGCAGGGGCGCGCGCGCGAGCATGGTCGTGATCAACGCGGACGGTTCGCGGCCGGAAATGTGCGGAAACGGCCTGCGCTGCGTGGCGCTGCACCTGGCTCAGCAGGACGAGCTCAGCAGCGCCGAATACGTCGTCGACACCGACGCCGGGCCGCGCGCGGCGAGCGTACAGCGCTCCGGCGAGCAGGCCATGGTCACGCTCGATATGGGGCGCGGCGAGCCGCTCGGCGAAACGCGCTTCCACTTTGGCGGACGCGAGCTGCGTTTTCAGCACGTTTCCATGGGTAATCCGCACGCCATCATCTTCGACGAGGGCCTGTCGGAGGCGCAGATGGACGAGGTCGGGCCCAAGCTCTCGAGCTCGATCCTGGGCGGCAGCAACGTCGAGACGGTGATGCCGCGCAAGGACGGCGCCTTCGACGTGATCGTGTGGGAGCGCGGAGTTGGTCGCACGCTCGCGTGCGGCACCGGGGCCGCCGCGGTGGCCGTCGCGCTGGCCCTGTCTGGCCGAACGACGTTTGGTCGCAAGGTGCAGCTCCACCTGCCTGGCGGACCGCTCGAGCTCGACGTCGCAGAGGGGTCGCTGGTCGTCTCGCTGCGAGGACCGGCGCGCCGCGTCTTTTCCGGCCAGGTGCGCGCGTGATGCGTGCCGAGGCAGGGCCGTCGCTGCCGCTCAGCGTGATCGCCATCGTCACCGACGCAGAGGCGATCGACCTCATCAGCCGAACGCTGGCTTTTTCGGGCGATCACCTGAGCGTGGCCACCGATCTGGCGGAGGGACTCACGCGCGTCACGCACCAGGTGCCGGACGTGGCGCTGGTCGACGTAACGCTCGGCGACAGCGCTGGTCTGGCGGTGTTGCACCACATCCGAGCGCTGGCGCCGAGCTCGACGGTGTTCGCTCTGACTCGTCCCGAGCGCCTCGAGCTCGGCACGCAAGCCATGGCGCTCGGCGGCTCCGGCATGCTCGTGTTGCCGCTGGCTGGTGACGAGCTCTTGACCGCGCTGGCGGACGTTCGCACTCGCCTCGCGGAGCGCGCGGCTCGCGTCGAGCTCGAGCGCGTGGCCGTGGCGACGAGGAAAGACCTGCAGCTCCTGGCCGGCCTGGCGGAGATCTGCGAGGCGGCTTCGCGGCGCGAGGCCGCTGTCTGGCTCTCGCGCGTACTGGCCGACGTCGGCGGAGCTTCGCGCGTGCTGGTCTACCTGCCCGCTGGCGAAGGCTCTCGCGAGCTGATGCGCGCGGCCGAGTACTCCGGCGGCGATAGCCCGTCGTTCTGCGAGGACATGGAGCTCCTGGTCTTTGCCAGGGAACAGCATCTCGAGGTCCTGCGCTTGCAGCTGCGTCGCGAGCTCGGCGGCATCGTGTTGATCGATGGCCTGCCGTTCACGGACTCCGGGCTCGAGCCGAGCTTCATCCACACCATCGGTTCACAAGCGGCCACGGTGTTCGCGCTGATCAACGCGCGTGAGCAGTCGAACCGCGCCTCGATGAAGGATCCGCGCTCGAGCGCCTACACCTTCGCCTACTTCGTGGACGTGGCCGGGCGTGAGATCGACATGGCGCGCCGGCACAAGCGCCGCTTCGCGCTGGTCACCATCGGCGTGCACGGCAAGGGCGAGGGGGTGACCGAGCGCGAGCCCACGATCGACACGGCCGACCGCGTGCTCTCCGCCGTGCGCGATACCGACGTTCTCGCTCGCGTCGACGCCAATGAGTTCTATCTTCTGCTGCCGGAGACGGGCGGGCTCGGCGCGCACTCTTGCCGCCGCCGCGTGCTCGAGCAGCTCGGTGGTGTAGGCGAGGAAAGCCCTTACGAGCTCGCGGTAGGTCTGGCCACTTACCCGCACGACGGCGGCGACCTGTCGCGGCTGCTGCGCGTCGCTCGCCATCGCGCGGAGGCATCGCGCGGCTCCGTGGTGGCCCAGCAGGGCCTGCGCCGGCTGACGTTGCCCGAGATCGTCGATCAGCTCGTGGCCGGGATCTCTCTGAATTTCAACTCAGCGGCGAGCCTGATCGAGTCGCCGCGCTACATCGAGCTGCCGGTGGTCGACGTGGCCGGCCTCGTTCTCGCTGCCATGCAGGAGGCCGCGCGCGGTGGTGCGACGCAGGTGGCCGTCACCAAGCACTCGGGCGTCAGCATGGGCAGCGCGGTGCGTAGCGACCTGGTGCGTGAAGGCGAAAACCTCGAATTCGAGTTCGTCGACGTCAGCGGGGCGCCGGACTGTCAGAACCTGGAAGTCCTGACCATCGTCTCGGAGCACGGCAGCTACACGCTGCTCGGCCGCTCCGAAGGCCATTTGGTGCGCGCCGTACACGCCGCCGATCCGATGCTCGTCGATCTGGTTCTCTCCAAGCTGGGCGAAACCGCCGGCGTCAGGCTGTTCGAATAGTGTCTCGCGTAGTGCTCTTGATCGAACCGGATGTCGACGTGCTCGGCGCGCTGGCGTCCAAGCTGCGCGGGCGCGGCCTGGAAGTCGCCATCGCCGACAGCCTGACGAGCGCGGCGGAGCGAGCGCGCTCGGCGCGCCCCGAGGTGCTCCTGGTCGCGCAGGAGCTCTCCGCCGGTCACCTCGATGCGGAGCTCTCCGCGTTCGCCTCGCTCAGCCTGGTGCCGCGCTTCTTGCTGGTGTCCCGCGACAGCGACCTGGCGCCCAACGAGCTGCCGCGCGACCCGGAACAGATCGCCAAGCGCGTCTACGCGCTGCCGTCGAAGGCCGCGCCGGTCGTGGCCGAGGGCGGTGATTTTCGCGGAGATCTGCAGCAGGTCAGCGTGATCGATCTGCTGCAGCTCCTGAGCATGAACCGCCGCAGCGGCACGCTGAGCGTGACCACACCCGTCGGCGCCGGCGAGCTCCGCCTGACCGACGGCGAGATCATCGACGCCGTCTATCGTCGTGTGGACGGCGAGAAGGCTCTATTTCGCCTGCTGACGGAGCGCGATGGCTCGTTCGCCTTCGTCAGCGGTACGCAGTCGGCCCTGCGTCGCATCGAGCAGCCCACGAACGTGCTGCTAATGGAGGGCCTGCGCCAGCTCGACGAGGCGCGGCGCTTGCGTGAGCTCCTCGCGATCGAGGATCAGAACCTGCTCGCCATCACTCCGCCCGATCCGGAGGGCCCAGAGGTGGAGCAGCGCGTGCTGATGACGCTGGTTTCGCCGCGCACGCTGGCCCAGCTGCTCGACGAGATCGCGGCCCCCGATCTCCAGATCCTGATTGCGCTCGAGGAGCTCCTGAAGCGCGGCACGGTGCGCACGCTGGCGGCCGGCGCCGAGCGCGTCGAGCTGGCCGATCCGGAGCGTATGAGCGTGCTGGCGGCGCTGGCCAAGCGCGTGGCGCGGGCCGGTTTCGAGGGTGCTGCGCGTATCGGAGTGGCAGGCTCGCAGCAGCGTCTGGCCACCATGCTCTCGGCGCTCGGCAATCTGGTGGACGCCAGCGTGGCCGGTGACGTCCCCGCCGCGCCGGTGCCTCATCGCATGGCCAAGATCCGCCTCGGCGACGGCATCGACCTCGAGCTCGTCGGGCTGCCCCTGGTGGAGGCCTACGCGCCGCTCTGGAGCCTGGTGTTGCCCAGTCTGATCGCCGTCGCACGTGTCGACGTGGGCGCGACGGAGCTCCTGGAGAGCGCCGCTTCGCTGACCGGCGTGCCGGTGATCGACGCGATCACGTTGCTCGGCGGTAACGGCGACGGCGACGCGCAGCTCGTGGCCGGTCTGATCCGCATGGCGCTGGAGAGCGCCGCAGGCGCCTGAGTCGCGCAATGACCGCAAAAATAGCGGTGATTGGGGGCGACGGCATTGGGCCAGAGGTGATCGCACCCTGCCTCGAGCTGCTCGAGTGGTTCCGCCGCGAACGCGGCCTGGCGCTCGAGCTCTGGCCGCTCGATCTGGGCGCCGAACGCTACCTGCGTGAAGGCATCGCGTTTCCACTCGAGCTCAAGCGCCAGGTGCAGGAGGAATGCTCTGCGGTGCTGCTCGGAGCCATCGGCGATCCGCGCGTTCCCGACTCCGCGCACGCCAAAGAGATCGTCCTCGGCATGCGTCAGGGGTTCGACCTGTTCGTCAACCTGCGACCCGTGCGCGCGCTTTCGGACGAGCTCGTGCCCCTCAAGCAGTGCACCGCCGCCGACGTGGACTTCGTGATCGTGCGCGAGAACACCGAAGGCGCCTACGCCGGCGCTGGGCGGCAGGTCGCGCGTGGCAGCGCCGACGAGGTCGCGGTGGACGAAGACGTGAACACACGCCGCGGCGTGGAGCGGCTGATCCGCGCTGGTTTCGCGCTTTGTCGTGCCCAGGGCCGAAAGCGCGTGCACCTCGCGGACAAGTCGAACGCCATGCGCCACGGCCAGGAGCTCTGGCGTCGGACGTTCGTCGAGGTGGCCGCGGATTTTCCCGAGATCGAGGCTCGCGCCGAATACGTCGATGCGCTCGCGTACAACCTGCTGCGGCGCCCCGCTGCGTACGAGGTGATCGTCACGAACAACCTCTTCGGGGACATCCTCTCCGACCTCGCAGCCGCGTTGCAGGGTGGCCTCGGACTGGCTCCGAGCGCCAACCTGGGCTCCGGACGGCTCGCCTTGTTCGAGCCGGTGCATGGTTCCGCGCCCGATCTCGTCGGTACCGGTCGCGCCAACCCGTTCGGCGCGATGCTCTCGACTGCGCTGATGCTGGGCCATCTCGGCTTCGTGCGCGAGCAGCGCAGCGTGGAGCAGGCGGTGACTGAAGCGCTGCGCAGCGGTCGCGCCACGCCGGATGTCGGTGGGGCGCTCGGCACCCGAGACGCGGCCGCGGTGGTGTTGGAGCGCGTCGCCGCCGAATCCGGGTAGGCTCGCCGGCCGGCAAAAACTTCGCGAGATTGGCGCTCGTGTGCTACGGCCGGACCATGAGCGGAGCCGCACCTCGCGGAGAAGAATCCGGTCGCCTGACCGGGGCGCGGGGAGAGTTCGTCGGAAGTCTGCCGCGGCGCCTCGAAATGCTGCGCTCATCCCTGGGCGCGCTCGAGCAGCTGCCGGCCGATCCCGAGCGCCAGAACGGGCTCCTGCGCCGCCTCCACGCGCTCGGTTCGTCGTCACGCGTGCTCGGCTTCGCCAGTGTCGCCGAGGCCCTCGGCGAGGCGGAAAAGCTCCTGCGCGGCGCCCTCATGACCGGCAAGCCGCTGCCGCTGACGGACGTCGGTCGAACGCTCGACATGGTGCCGTCGCTGGCGAGCGATCAGGCGGCGGAGCGCGAGCCGGGCACGCGGACCTGGCCCATCAGCGTGCTGGTGTTCGGAGCACAGGCGATCGCCGATGCCATCGGCCAGGGCCGCGACGTCAACGTGGAGTGCGAGCGCACCGAAGACCCACTGCGCGCGCGCGAGCTCGCTCGCGTGATCGGACCCGACGTCGCCGTGATCGACGCTGACCGCCGCGGAGCACGCGAGCTGTGCGAAATATTCGCTCAAGATCAGCTGATCGAGCCGGTGCCGCTCCTGGTGGTCGGCAGCTTCGACACCAAAGAGAGCGCTCAACCCTTCATCGAGCTCGGCGTGGCTCGCATCCTCAATCGACCGGTGAGTCCGGACGGATTGTGGCGCGCCATCGACCAGCTCTGCGACCGCTCTGCAGCGCCGACCGCCGAGCGCGAGCCGCTCGGGCAGCTCACCGTGGCTGCGCTGGCCGAGCGCATCGCCGACGAGCTCAAGCGTGGTCTCGTCGACGCGGTCGAGGGTGGTGCCCAGGCGACGCCGGTCGGCTTCGGCGAGGGTGCCGACGTGATGGCAGCGGTCTGGGGCGCCGTCGCTCGCGTACGTGAGCTCGTCACGCTGCGTTCCCAGGGTCTGGTGCGCTTTCACGCTGTCGGACCCGGCGGCGCGGTGCCCCTGGCGCCGTGGGGCGCCGAGGAACGCCGCGCCGGCGAGCGCACCGGTCGGGCCACGCGCGACCTGGAGGGTGTCTCGCTGCAAGGCCGCCGAGTCGTCGTCGCGGACGACGATCCAGCGGTGGTCTGGTTCATGAGCGGCCTGCTCAAGGCCGTCGGCGTGGAGGTGATCGAGGCCCACGACGGGCGCCGCGCGCTCGAGCTCACCGAAGAGCGCTGGCCCGACGTCGTGATCAGCGACGTGCTGATGCCGCAGCTCGACGGCTTCTCGCTCTGCCACGAGATCAAGCGCGACGTCATCGTGCGCGACACGCCCGTGATCCTGCTGTCTTGGAAAGAGGATCTCCTGCAGCGGTTGCGCGAGCTCGGCGCCGACGCCGACGGTTACCTGCGCAAAGAAGCGGCCGCGTCGGCGGTGGTCGAACGCGTGCGCGAGGTCTTGCGCGCGCGCGCCCGCGTCGAGCAACGGATCGCCGCCGGCGGCGAGGTCCGCGGTCGCCTGGACGGGCTCACGGTGCGCCTCCTGCTCGAGCTCGTTTGCCGAGGCAAGCGCGACGCGCGCATCGCCGTGCGCGACGCGGTCTATCTCTGGGAGCTCGCGGTGCGCGGCGGCCAGCTGCTGTCCATCTCACGTAGCTCGCCCGCCGGGGACTTCGCGCGCGGAACGAGCGTGCTGCCCGGGCTGCTCGGGGTCAGCGCCGGACGCTTTGCGGTGGAGCCGGACAGCGCCCCGACGCGCAGCGAATTCCGCGGAGATCTGGCGGAAATTCTGCACGAACCGGTGATGCGAGCGCGCGCCGCCCTGCGCGCGGTCTCGGCGGAGGCTCTGGTCCGTGTGGCGCGCATGACCTTCGACCGGCCTAGCGTCGAGGCCTACCTGGGCTGCACGCCGCAGCCGGCGCTGGGCCTGATCCGGCGCTTGCTCGAGGGTGTCTCTCCGCGCGAGCTCGTGCTCGAGGGGCAAGCCGATCCTCGGTTGCTCGAGACCGTGCTCAGCGATCTCGCACGCCGCGGAGCCGTCGAGTCGGTCGAGCGCGAGCCCGGCGCGAGCCTGTTCCCCGCGCAGCCCCCGGCGCCAATCGTGCGTGTTCGCCCCACGCAGGACGACGAGCTCGATTGGGACGAAGAGCTCTCCGAAAATGACATCTCACCGCTCGCCCGCGCGATGGTGGCGCCGGCCGCGCCGCTGCCCGAGGCGGTAGAGCCCGAGCCCCTGCGGGTCGCGGGTGCCGCTGCCATGCCCTTCAGCGAGCAGACCACGCCAGCCGATTGGTCCTCGGGGCCACTCTTCGCGTTCGGAGGAGTCGAGATCGGGACCTTGCCGGGCGTGGGAGAATCGGGCCTGCCCGCAGTGGAGCCGCGGCCCGCCGAGCCCACCCCCGAACCTGCTGCTGCAGCGGCGGAGGAGCCGTCTCCGCCCGCGGTCGCCGCGGCCGAATCGCCTGTCCCGGAGCCCGAGGATGTCGTTCCGGAGCCCGAGGTTCCAGCGGACGCTCTCGCTCAGACACTCGTCGCCACGTCCCCGCCGGCGCCCGTCGTGTCCGAGCCCGCTCCGTCCGAGCACTCGCCGTTGCCGCTCGCCGAGCTGGCGCGAATTTCCGCACGCGAGCCCGCGCCGGTTCCCTCGGCACCGGATCTCGAGGTCAGCGTCGGTTTCGACGAGTCCCTGTCGGCAGAGGACGACGAGGTGGTGCCGTCGAACGAGGAGGACGACGAGCTCGCCGCAGTGCTGAACATGGGCGAGGTCTCGGTGCTGCCGCCTCCGGCGTCGATCCGTCGCGCTCCTGCGCCGCTGCCACCCGAGGAAGAGCGGCAGCGCTCGCCGTTCTCGGAGCCCCCACCCAAGAGCGCGCCGCTCACGACCGATGCCTTGCTGGCGGCCGTGAGTCCTGCGCCGCCGGTGATCGCAAAGGTTCCGTCGCTCAAGACCACGGCGATGATGGACTTCGGGGTGTCGCCGACCCCAGCACCGCCCGTCGAGCCCGTCGAGGACGAAGACGAGCAAGAGGAGCAAGAAGAAGTAAGGGAACCCGAGCCGGTGGTCAGCAAGCGGGCCGCCTCTCACGGGCCGGTGTCACATGCGCGGAAGAACGTGGCGCTGCCAGCGTCCTCCCGCGACGCCGTCACCCTCCGCCCGCGCGGCAGAAAGAACCCGCTCTGGAGCAGCGTGCTCTTACCGGCGGCGCTCTCTGCGGCAGTCGTTTTTGCCGTTTTTACCTGGGGGATCATGCCCCTGATCGAGAAGCCGACGACCGAGAGCGAGCCGGAAGCCGCTGCCAGCGCCCCGCTCCTGCCGCCGCCGCCAGCGCCCAAGCCGACGGCTGTCGCCGCCCAGCCCAAGACCGAGACGTTGCCGCTCCCCACCGGGATCGAAGTGCAAAACGGTCTGGGCTTGCTCGAGGTCGAGGTGAGCGAGCCCCTCGCGCTCTACATCGATGGTGAGTTCGTCGGGAAGGTCGTTCTGCGGCGTGCGCCGCTTCAGCCGGGCCGCCACCAGGTCACGATTGGAGAAGGCGCGGACGGTCAGACCGTGAGCGTCGATATCACGGTCGGCGCGCGAACCCGCGTCACGCTACCGGCTCCGCCGCCGCGATGAGGCCGCTGCGACTGGCCTTTCTGGGGCTTTGCTGCGGCCTGCTCGCCTGCGGCCGAGAGAAGCCACCAGCGCCGGACGCGCAGCGCACGCCGTCACCACCGGCGGTCGCGAGCGCCCCGGAATCCGACTCCGTGGCCACGCCCGGCCGTGGCGACCAGTTCGACCTGGTGAACAGCGCGGAGCAGTGTGAGGTCGAGCATCGCGGGCGCTTGATCGATCTCGGCACCGACGCGGCGTCGTCGTGGGGTGCCTTTCAACCGAAGCGGCCAGCCGGCGACGAATACGTCACTCGCGACGGCGCGACGCTGCTGCGCACGACCAGCCGCGAGCTGCTCTACGACTTCTGGCTCGACGAGCACAGCGACGCGCTCGACATCAGCGTCCGCGTGCGCGGGGTTCAGGCCAAGTCGTTGTTCGTCGACATCGATGACCGCCGCGCCGCATCGCTACGGCTGAACGACCAGGAAACACGTGTGATCGCGCTGCCGACCTTCAGGCAGCCGCTCGAGCCCGGTCGGCACCGGCTGCGTCTGCGCTTTCCGCGAGCGCCCAAGGGCAGCCAGAAACCGCTGGCGGAGCTCGACTGGATCCGCATCGGAGGCAAGGACGATCCGCCGTCGCGCTACGCCGCTCCGACGCTGACCGACGTGGTCAGCGACGTGGCCCTGAAGGCCACACCACGCCGCTCGTTCGTACTGCGCGGAGGCAGCACGCTGCGCTGCTTCATCAAGCCCTCGAGCGACGCGGTGCTCAAGCTCGCCCTCGGTTTCTGGGGTGCCGGCAGCGGTGTGGCGGCCGTGCGACTGGTGCGTGACTCGGGCCCGCCCGTCACACTGCAGACGAGACGCGTCGACGGGGGCGATGCTGCCGTCTGGACGCCGCTCGAGCTCGATCTCGGTGAGTACCACTCGGACGTCGTCGGCCTCGAGCTCACCGCGCTCGACGCCACGCGCGGGGGACGCATCGCTTTCGGCGATCCGCAGATCGTGCGCAAACAGAAGCCGCTGCCGCCGCCGCCCGTGGCGCGCACGGTCGTCATGGTCGTGCTCTCGTCGGTCGATCGCTCGCTGCTTCCACCCTGGGCGGCGACGGGCGAGCTCACGGGTCTGGGCGAGATTGCGCGCAGCAGCGTCGCCTTCTCTCAGTACCGCGCGCCGACGGTGGTGGCCTCCGGCGTGGTCGCAACGATGCTGACCGGGCTGCCGCCCCGCGCACATCGGCTGGAGGCGCCGACTGATCGGCTGCCGGCCGGAGTCGCCACGCTCGCGCGCATCGTGAAGGAAGCCAGCGGACGCGCCGCCATGTTCACCTCGGTGCCGACTAGCTTCGCGCCTTTCGGCTTCGACGGCTCGTGGGAGGTATACGAGACTTTCTCGCCGGTGAACGATGTCGGCGCGGCCGAGCCCTTTCTCAGGGCCGCGCGCTGGCTCGAGAACGAGCTCGAGGGCAACGCGCAGGGCCCGCGTTTCGTGATGATCCACGCGCGCGGCGGGCACCCTCCCTGGGACGTCTCGCGCGAGAAGGCGCAGCAGCTCAAGCCGCCAGAGTACTCCGGCGCACTCGATCCACGGCGCGGAGCGATCGTGATCGGAGCTCTGCGCGCCCGCACGCGCCGCAACGTACGCCGGTTGACCGACGACGATTGGATCAGAATGCGCGCGCTGGTCGAGGCATCCCTGGTCGAGCAGGACATCGGGCTGCGCAAGCTGCTCTCGGTGCTGAAGGCCAAAAACGCCCTGGATTCGACGCTGGTGCTCGTCGTCGGCGACGTCGCGCCGGTGGCCGCGCCGGAACTGCCCTACGACCCTCAGGGCTCACTCGGGGAGGACCGCCTGGCGGTGCCGCTCCTGGCGCGCTTTCCCGGGCAGCTGCTGGCAGGCAAGGAGATCAACGCGCCGGCCAACGCCGCCGATCTTCCCGTGACGGTGCTCTCTGCCCTCGGGCTGCGCGGGGAGGGCATGAGCGGCATGAACCTGTTCGAGCGTGCGAGCGGCAAGGCCGAGCTCACCGGTACGGCTCAGGTCGCCACCTTGCCGGGTCGCTACGCGACGCGCCTGGGACCCTGGCTCCTGCGCGGCGAGCTCGGTCAGCTGCCTACGCTGTGCGCGCTCGACGTGGACCCGGCCTGCTCGCGTGACGTGTTCGTGGACCACTCGATCGCCGCGCGCGCGACCTGGCTTGCCACGTACTCGGCGGAGCGCGCCGCGGTTCAGGACTCGCGCTTGCAGCAGACGCCCGCCACGCTCGACAAGGAGACGAGCGCCGCGCTCGCGGTCTGGGGCGACATCCCGCCCTAGGGCTCGACCCAGATCGGATTGGTGAAGGCGAAGGGCAACGTCGTGTCCCGCGCCACGTTCGGGAGCGGGACGTCGCCGCGCACCACCACGACGAAAAAGGTGGGCTTCTCGATCGGAATCGAGTGGATCGCGTCGTAGCGCACCGGCTTCTGGCTCGGCCAGATTTGGCTGCTGTGCACGAGCTTGGCGCTGCCTCCATGATACACCTCGAGCTTGGAAACGCTGACCCAGGGTGCAGCGCGTACGCGAATTTTGAGCTCGGCGTACTGCCCGATGCCACGCGCGGTCTCACCCGGGCCCTTGCCCTGCACGCTGGCTTCGATGAAGGGGCCGCTGCTGACGATGACATGGCCCGCCTTGAGCGCCTTGATCACGGCGTCGGCGGGGGCCTGTACGTCGCTGGCGTCGTCACTACCGACACCGTGCCTGATGTACGTGCGGGGTAGGCCCGGATCGAGGAACGCAAGATTGTGCGAATCGCTGCTGCCCGTGGCCGTGTAGCGGTAGCCGCGGCCGAGCAGGTGGATCCAGTCCATCAGCGGCGGCAGCACCAGATTGATGTCGCGGGCGTCGTCGCCGTTATAAACCTCGAGGGTGTCGAAATTGGGGTCGTAGCCCGGCTGCTTCGGCTCGGCCGTGTCCAGCGTCAGGCCGTAGTGGGTGAAGTAGCCGAGCTTGGCGTCCCAGCGCGGATGATTGACCTGAATCACGCCGTTCGGGCTCTTCTGCCTGGCGTCGGCGAAGAGCTCGCTCGGCGTGACGTCGCGGTAACGGACGATCTCACCCTGGTCGAGCGGAAAGACGTTGAAGTGGCCGAAGCGAGGGGTGCCCAGCGTGCTCACCTCGGAGCCGGCGATGGTGGCGAGCGGAGCGCTCAGGATGCCGCGCTCGCGCAGGAACGAGACCACCGGCGCGAGATCGGTGACGGTGTAGTGGTCGGTCGCGACGGCGAGCTCGACACCCTCGGCGGCCACGCTGACAACGCGATTTTCCAGCGAGATATCCGCGTCGACGCTAGGCACCTGGTGCAAGTGCAGGTCGGCCGAAATGAACCCCGGTGTCGGCACCACGCGCTTGAGCTCGCCTTGCAGCACGCGCGTTGAGCCCGAGGTCAGCTCGAAGCGGAAGGACGCGGCGCTACGCTCGATGCCGCTCGTCGCCAGAGCCCTGTATTTGCCCGGAGGCAGCTCGCGGTCGATCGTGCCGTTGCCCGTCCAGATGAAGTTGTTCACTCCATCGAGCCCACCCTGATCCGAGAACAACGGCTCGGCCCTGCCGTCACGACGAATACGCAGCTTGGCCGGCAACGGATGACCGAGCTCGTCGCGCAAGCGCACGATCAAGTGCCCTGGCTTCTGCGCCGGCGTCGTCTGCGCCGGCTGAGGCAGGTCTTCGTAGCTGAGCTCGCGCTCCACCGTGTACGAGCTACCCACGTTTCCCGGTCGATCCACGGTGATCAGCGCGCCGTGAAAACCGGGGATGCGCTGCGCGAACTGGACCCACATGTCGGAGCGATTTTTGAGCACCAGATCGCCGCCCGCGCCGCGCCGGCCCACCCAGCGCGCGTGCCCGGCGTAGTGCGTCTTCTCGCCGGCCCCCTCCACGAAGTAACTCACGTTGCCCCAGCGCACGGTGTGCCCGTAACCGAGGTCTTTCGGCCAGTAACCGGACAGCAGCCGGAACGTCGTGACGATGCGCAGGAGCGGCCGCGTCGCGTCGATGCGGTACGTGGTCTGCGCCTCGATGCGAGCGCCGCCGAGCGTGATCTCGCCCACTGCTTCGACGCCGTCCGCCACGAGCCCGACGCGCTTGGCGGGCACCGCGACGGTGTTGCTGCTGCCGAACAGGTGCATCATCGGCACGACCTCCCAGAGGCCGTCGACGTCGGCCACGGTGTCGAGCTGATCGATGGTCGGCAGGAAGGCGCGCCGGCGGAAGAAGTCGACCAGGGCGCCGTCCACGGAGCGGATGATGGCCGTGGCCTCGCCGTTTTCGAGCTTGGGATCACCCGCCGCGCCGAACACGCGCAAGCGCTCACCGGTCTCGCGCGGGGCCAGCCGCGCCACTGCCGACTCGGCGGGATTGGCTGAAAAAAGCAGGGCGGCGACGAGCGCTCCGAGGCCGAGGGAGATCGGCAGAAGCTCGCTCTGCCAGACCTTTCGTGCCCTCATGCCGCCGGAGCTTACACGCCTCGTCGGCCTTCCCACAGCTCGACGTGCAAGCGGGGGGAGGTGCCTACCCGGCGAGCCAGCGCCTCGGACGCGATCAACGGCGCGCGCTCGGCGAGCTCGGCTCGGCTGCTCGCCAGCGGCATGAACAGCACCCGGTCACGGGGAAATCCGCTCTCCGCGATCACCCGCTCCGCCTCGGCGCAGTCTTTGGTGCTGGCGACCACGAGCTTGAGCCAGGCCCGCCCGGTTGCGCGCAGCGCGGCGAGGGCGTCGGGCTTGATGCGATCGCTCTCGGGCTCGCCCGAATTCGTGAGCTTGGGCGAGACGTTCCACTGCGTCACCCGTTCGAGCAGCGCCGGGGGCGGCACGAGCGTCCCGTTCGTCTCCACTTCGATGACGAGCTCCGCCGGCAGCAGAGCGAGCAGCGAAACCAGGGCTTTTCCCTGCACCAGGGGCTCGCCGCCGGTGATGATCAGGCGGTTGCCGTGCGCCTTGGCCAGGCGGGGCGCGAGCTCCTCGACGCTGCTGAGCTTCACCTCGTCGTCGTAGCTGAAACGCTGCCAGTCCCAGGTGTACTTGGTATCGCAGAACCCGCAGCGCAGGTTGCACATAGCCAGGCGCAGAAACGTCGCTGCCGCACCTGCGCTCGCGCCCTCGCCCTGGATGCTGTCGAACAGCTCGGAGACTTTTAGCGTTGCGCCGTTGGTCACAGGCTCGTGCGGATCTTACGACCACCACTCGTGGTCGTCGACGAGCTCGACTTGGCGGGGTCCTTCGCGGGCTCCTTGGCGGGCGCCGGAGCCGCCGCCTTGCGTGGAGCGGCAGCGACGGCACGTGGAGCGGGCGCTGCGGCGCTGGCCGACGTCGCGGCCTTGGCCAGAGCGTCCTTCTCGGCAGTCAGGCGCTCCTTGTCGGCCTGTGCCTGCTGCGTCTGCGCTTCGGCCGCGGCCTGAGCCGCCTTGGCCTTCTCGAGCTCCTCTTGCGCGCGAGCTGCGGCCGCCGACTTTTCCTGCTTTTCCTTCTCGGCGGTTTCGGCTGCACGCTGCGCTTCGTCCGCGGTTGCCTGCGACTTGGACATACGCGAGACCGCAAACGCTCCGCCACCAACGAGCATCAACGCCACCACCCCGAGCACCGCGAACAGACCGGCGTTGCTCTTCTTGGGCAGGTCGTGGCTGCCGGACTGAGCGTAGTTGCCGGACTGGCTCCAGGTTCCCGGCGTACCGGTCCCCATCGTGCCGGGTGCGATCGGCTGGTTGCCGAACGTGCCCAGCCCTGGCGGCGCGTTACCGACCGCCGGCGGCACAGCGCCGGGCATGCCGGGTCCAGCAGGACCGCGGTTGAACGCGAGCGAAGCCGCGAGCTGCGGGCCGTAGCCGGAGGCCCACTGTGAGAGAGCCTGCTGGAAGTCCGCTGCGCTGGCGAAGCGGTGCGCCGGATCGCGAGCCATGGCCTTGTTGACGATCGCGGTGAAGCCCGCGTCGATCTCAGGCACCAGCTGCTCGAGCGGCTTGGGCTCCTCGAGCACGATCTTGAAGAGGAGCTCGTTGAACGTATCGGCGTTGAACGGCACTTGCCCCGTGAGCGCCTCGTAAAGGATGACGCCGGTGGCATAGAGGTCGACGCGGTGGTCCATGTCGCGGGCGCCCTTGGCCTGCTCGGGCGCCATGTAATAGGGCGTGCCCATGACCGCGCCCGTGCGCGTCATGCTGAAGCCGCTGTCACCGCTCAGCTGGTTGAACTTCGAGATGCCGAAGTCGAGCAGCTTGATGAAGTCCTGGCCGGACTTGCTGCGCAGCAGGTAGACGTTGTCGGGCTTGAGATCGCGATGGATGATCCCAGCGCCGTGCGCGGAGGCCAGGCCGTCGAGCAGCTGGTAGGCGATCGGGCACAGCTCCTGAGGCGTGATGCGACCCTTGGCCTTGATCCGGCCGCTCAGGCTCTCGCCGTCCAGGTACTCCATGACCAGGTAGCGATCGCCGTTGGCCAGCGTGCCCAGGTCGAGCACCTCGACGATGTGGTCGGAGCCGATGCGGCCGGCCGCCTGGGCCTCGCGCTCGAAACGCTGGACGGCTTCTTGCTGTTCAGCGACGTTCGAGTGCAGGACCTTGATTGCCACGCGCCGGTGGATGCGCGTGTTCTCGCCTTCGTAAACGGCACCCATACCGCCCTCGCCGAGAAGACGAACGATGCGGTACTTGCCGTCGATGATGTCGCCGGTACTGAGCATGAGAAAAGACCCCGAACGAGGGCAGAAGGTAGCACGGGGGGTGCTGAGGGGCCCCTCCTACGGACGTTCGGGGTGCCTCCAGGATCTTCGTGGGCCTACCTTCGAAGGAATTTCATGTTAGACGGCCGGGAATGACGAACACAAGGCGGGCCGGCCGGGCGCTCCAAACCCTGCGCCCCGTGGAGATGTCGCCAGGTTTTCACACGCTTGCGGAGGGCTCGGTCCTTTACCGTGCTGGTGGAACGGTGGTCCTCGTCACCGCATCGGTCGACGAGACCGTGCCCGAGTTCATGCAGGGTCGCGGCCAGGGTTGGGTGACCGCCGACTATCAGATGCACCCCCGGGCGAACCCGAAGCGCCGCGAGAACCGTGACGGGAGGGATCGACCGCTCAGCGGTAGGGCGCGCGAAATTCAGCGTTTGATCGGGCGCTCGCTGCGCTCCGCCCTGGATCTGTCGCGCCTCGGCGAACGTAGCGTGACCATCGACTGTGACGTGCTCGAGGCCGACGGTGGAACGCGTACTGCCTCGGTCAGCGGCGGCTTCGTCGCGCTGGCTCTGGCCGTCGACAAGCTGACCACCCTCGGCAAGCTGAAAGGCCCGGTCATCCGCGATCAGGTGGCGGCCGTCAGTGTCGGGCACGTCGACGGCGAGCTGGCGCTCGACCTCTGCTACGCCGAGGACAGCAAGGCCCGGGTCGACCTCAACGTGGTCGCCACGGGGCGCGGCGATATCGTGGAAATCCAGGGCACAGCCGAGGGCGAGGCGGTGCCGCGCACCGAGATCGACCGCATGGTCGACCTGGCTCTGCTGGGCATCGCCGAGCTCGCCGAGCTGCAGCGGCGCACGCTGCAAGGCGCCGGCGTCGATCTCGCGCGCCTGATGACGCGGTAGCTTTCCGGCGCTCGCCGCCGTGCTACAGCTAGGGCGTTTCCAGGAGGCGAGGGAACGCCCGTGGCGTCGACGGATCATGCACGTTTCTCCGTGCCGGGTCGCTTTCAGCACGCGCTACCCGATGGACGGATCCAGTGCGACCTTTGCCCGCGCTACTGCAAGCTGCACGAGGGTCAGCGCGCCTTCTGCTTCGTGCGCCAGCGCGTCGGCGACGAGATCGAGCTCACGAGCTACGGCCTGGCCACCGGGTTCTGCATCGATCCGATCGAAAAGAAGCCGCTGCACCACTTTTATCCCGGTAGCAGCGTGCTCAGCTTCGGCACCGCGGGTTGCAACCTCGGCTGTCGCTTCTGCCAGAACTGGGACATCTCCAAGGCGCGCGAGATCGAGAAGCTGAGCGAGCGGGCCACGCCCGCTGCGATCGCCCAGCGTGCCTACGAATCCGGCTGTCGCAGCGTGGCGTTCACCTACAACGACCCGGTGATCTTCGCCGAGTTCGCCATGGATACGGCACGAGCCTGCCGCGAACGCGGCGTCAAATCGGTGGCCGTCACGGCCGGCTACATCGCGCCCGAGGCGCGCCGTGAGTTCTTTTCGGTGATGGACGCGGCCAACGTCGATCTCAAGGCGTTCACGCAGGATTTCTATCACAAGCTCTGTTTTGCAGCGCTCGAGCCCGTGAAGGAGACGCTGATCTATCTCAGACGCGAAACGGACGTCTGGTTCGAGGTGACCACGCTCTTGATCCCGGGCAGGAACGACTCGGAAGCGGAGGTGGACATGCTCTGTGACTGGTTCGTCCGCGAGCTAGGCCCCGATGTGCCGCTGCACCTCACGGCATTCCATCCCGATTTCAAACTCACCGACGTACCGCACACTCCGGCGGAAACCTGTTATCGCGCACGCCGTCAGGCGCTCGCGCACGGGCTCAAGTTCGTCTATGCCGGTAACGTGCACGGTGCTCCCGAGCAGTCCACGAGCTGCCCGAGCTGCGGCAAGCTCCTGATCGAACGCGACTGGTACGAGCTTCGTACGTACGCGGTGAGCGGTGGCGCCTGCTCCGGCTGCGGCGCTCCACTGCCGGGACACTTCGACCAACAACCCGGGCGCTGGGGCCGGCGCCGGCTTCGGGTCACCTTCGGAGGATGAGTGCGCCTGCGCCTAGCGCCTTTCGAGCAGGTGTCGCTGGGCGAAGCGCTGGGCCTCGCCTCGGCGGCGCTGCGAGCTGCCGAAGGCCACCGCGAGCCGGTGCTGGTGACGTCGCTCGTCTCCGGTGGAGGCGCGGTGCTGGGCGCGCTGCAGCGCCGTGAGCTCTTTTCCGGCAGGCTGCTCGCTCGTCTGACCACGGGTCCGCGCGCGTTGATCTCGTCGCGCGTCCTTCATCATGCCTTCGCGCTGCCGACGTTGACGGCGCTCGCTCCCGACGCCACGCCTCGCAACCTCCTGAAT
>DATLIL010000818.1:0-6815 GCA_035539475.1 Polyangiaceae bacterium | reverse complement strand
GCGCTGCGCGCGCCTCGCGTTTGTTTCTTGTTTTGTGGAGTGCCTGCGCAATCCGCCTGGCCTTCCGGGTGTGTTGATCGCTAGCCGCGCCTGTTCGGTCAGTTTGTCGTGACTCCGGTCTCAGGTGCCGATCGAGATCTGTTCTTCCAAGATCCTTGGAGTCGTCGCGGCTCGGCCGCTGGCGCGGCCTCGCGGATCCCCACATGCGAGGTTAGAGCGTTGCGGCTTGCGGAGCGACGCGACTCTTGCTCGCTGATTCTTGGTCACCTTCCCGAGGTTGGGTTTGGTGAACACGACGGTCGACACGCTGCCTGCCGCGCCGCACGCGTTGCTTCCCTTGAGGCGCGACAGGCAGAGCCGTGTCCGGCGTGTTCTCAAGAGAAAAAGACACGAAGAAAACTCAAGGTCGCTCATCGCACCGCGCCGTCGGGATCGCGCGAGGCCCGCGTCAGCGGGCTGAGCTGGATCCACTTATGGGTCTTGGTACCAGCAGATCACGATCGGCGAACAAGACCGGAGTCACGACAAACTGACCGAACAGGCGCCGGCTGCTGACAAAACGCACGGAAGGCCAAGCGCACAGGGCCACCGAAACGCAAAATACGAAAACTGGGGAGGCGGCGCGACGCGCCTCCGAGCTCAGAAGCGGCCGCCGATGAGGGCGCGGGCGCTTGGTCCACGCTCGTCGCTGGCGGGCGTGGCGGAGAGGACGAGGTAGCTGCCCACGCCGAGGCCGACGGCGCCGACGGCGAGACCGACCGTGGTCACGATGCCGTAGGTCTTGCCGGACTCCGAGGCGTCGAGGCCTTCCGGCGTGCAGCGCTTTTCGGCGTCGCAGTTCTCGTCGACCGTGCTCTTGGCGTCGAGCACCAGATAGCCGGCGACGGCGCTGGTGAGCAGACCGGCGATACCGACCGCGCCGATCACGTAGCCGGCGGTCTTCTGTCCCGAGCCACTGGCTGGCGCGGTGGAGGCGCCGGCTGGGCCGCTGTGGTCTTCCGCTAGCGCGGACGAAGCGCCGGGCTCGACGTCCAGGGTCAGGCGCTCACCCTCGGCCAGCGTGACGCGATACTCGCGTGGTTCGTGGCCTGGCGCGCTGACGCGCACGACGTGGTCGCCAGGATCCTGCGGTAGCTCGCTGCCCAGGCTGGCCGAGCCGAGCTCGACGCCATCCTTCTCGATGCGGCTCGACGCGGGGGCAGCGGCGGCGAGCCGCACACTCAGCCGTGGCAGTCGTGGCTCGAGCGTGCTCACGCGCTGCTCGGCGATGGCCCGGCGACCGTCGTTGGAGGGCAAGCGCTGGGCAACCTCGCGGTAGAGCGTCCAGGCACGCGCCAGGTGACCCTGTCGTTGCTCGCAGTCAGCGATGTTGAAGACGGTGCCAATCGCCGGATCGAGGCGCTCGCTCTCGCGGAATTTGGCGCACGCGCCGGCGTAGTCTCCGGCGTCGGCGAGGGTGCGGCCCTCGCGAAACAAGGCCTCGGCAGCCGCAGGATCGGTGCCCTGGGCGAGCGCGGGCGACGCCGCCGCGCACAGCGATAGGACGGTAGCGACGGCGAACAGCACCTTCGTCATGAACGCTTACTTCCGCAGATCGAAGGGATTGCTCTGAGGTGCATCGACCTTCTTCGTAGCAGGAGTCTTGGCCGCGGTGACGGGCCGACTGCGGCCGCTGCGGATCTTGGGTCGGCTGCTCGGCGCCGGGCTCGCGCTCTCGTGCTCGGCCGGCGTGGGCAGGTCCACGGGCTCCACACGGGCGGCCGACGGCTGTGTGACGGGAGGGGTCTGCGGAGCCTCGAGCGGAGCCACTGGCGGCAGGCTGGAGCCAGCCACCGACGGGCTGATCGATGCCTCGTTCGACCAGCGCCCCAGCGCGATCAAGACACCCGCCGCCAGCACGCCGAAGGCAACGAGCATGAAGCGGTTGCGCCCCTCGCGCGCGATCGATTGCGGCGCGGAACGCGTCATGGCCTGGGCGTTGGCCAGGGTCTCGCTCGGCTCCTGACTGGACGCCGCCGCCAGCGTCGAATCCTCTTCCATGCTCCTGGCCGCGACCTGACTACCGAACAGTGGCGTCAGGCTGGTACCGGGCACCGTGAGCAGCGCGTCCGTGGGTAGCACCGCAGAGAGCGCCGCGTGCATGCTCCGAGCGTCGCGAAAGCGCTCCTTCATCTCGAAGCGCAGGGCCCGATCGAGCACGCTGGCAAAATCGCTGGGCGCGTCCGGCACCACGGTTTGCAGCGGGGGCGCCGGCTGGGTTGCGGCGAGCACGAGCTCCTCCTGCACGGTGTCCCCCTCGTGCACGTGGCGACCGCTGAGCAGAGTGAACAACGTCGCGCCCACGGCCCAGATGTCGGTGCGGCCGTCGACCTCGTTCCAGCGACCGAGCGCCTGCTCCGGCGCCATGAACGCCGGCGTGCCGAGCACGGAGCCCGCGCGCGTGCCCGAGCCCGAGTGAGGCTCGCGCAGGCGTGCGATGCCGAAGTCGAGCACCTTGAGCAAACCTTCGCGCGTGAGGAAGAGGTTGTCGGGCTTGAGGTCGCGGTGCACGATGTCGCGTTCGTGCGCGGCGGCGAGCACGTCGAGCAGCTGCGCGCCAATCGCGGCCACTTCTTGCACTGGCAAGGTGCCCAGGCGCGCCAGTCGAGCGTCGAGCGTTTCGCCGTCCAGGAGCTCCATCACCAGAAACGGAGCGCCGTCCTCCGTCACGTCGTCATCGAGCACCTTGACCGTGCCAGGGTGACGCACGGCGTTGGCCACGTAGCCCTCGCGCAGAAATCGCGCAGTGACGTCAGCGTCGAGCGCGACCTCGGGGTGGAGCATCTTGATCGCGACCCGGCTCTGGTTGCGATGGGTGGCGGAGTAGACGCAGGCCATACCACCGATGCCGATGACGCCGTCCAGGCGCCACTTGGCACGAATGACCGAGCCGACGCGCTGGCGCGCGCGCTCGCCGACGTCCTCTCTCAATGCCATCCCTATGACTTACGTTAGAGGTTACGCGAACCCTCTCTCGAACGCACGACGGGCGCCTTCGATCCACGAAACCTGCCGAAACCACCTCGCCCTACACCCGATTGAGCGGCCGTCCGAGGAAGAATGGCCCACTGGCGACCGTAGGTTCCTACTAACGTCGCGTCGATGTGGCCCGCCGGGCCGCCATCGGAGGGAAGTGTCGTGATGCGTTCTTCCACACTCAAGACCCTGGGCCTCGGTGCCGCCATGCTGGCCATGAGTACCGTCGCCGGCATCGCTTACGCGGCCAGCGAACGATACGACAGCGCCAAGGACCACATCGATAAGGCCATTGCGCTGCTCAAGGCCACCGAGCACGCGGATCAGAGCGCCGCTGAAAAGGGTCACCGCGAGCACGCGATCAAGCAGCTCGAAGGTGCGCTGGAGCAGATCGACAAGGCCAAGACGGCGGCGGACAGGCCGAAGAAAAAAGACAAGGACAAGGACAAGGACAAGGACAAGGACAAGAAGGGTCACAAGGGTCCCCACAAGGACAAGGACCACAAAGCCCACAAGCACGACTGACCGAGCTCTTGCCCACTCGTCGGCCGCGCTGGGTTAAGCTCGCGGCGCACCGAGCGAAAACCACCGTGAGCCGCTCCTCCTTCGCCCTCGCCGTCTCCGCGCTGCTCGTCGGCTGCATGGTGTCGTTCGACGGCTACCGCGCGCTCGACGAAAACGGAAATTCGGGAGGCGCAGGCAATCAGTCGGGCTCGAGTGGCCGTGGAGGCTCCGACAAGGGCGGCTCTGGCGCGGAGGCGGGTGACGGCAACGCGCGCGGCGGCGAGCCCGCAGCTGCCGGCGAAAGCGCCGGCGGAGACGGCAACGCGGGAACGGCGAGCGGCGGGAGCGGCGGGAGCAGCGGCAGCGCTGGCAACGGCGGCACCAGCGGAAGCGCCGGGACGATCGGCGCGGCGGGCAGCGGAGAGATCGAGAGCTGTCCGGACACGACCTTGGGGCAAGGCTTGATCGCCGTCCCCAAGACCGACGGTGGCGTCTACTGCATCGATCGCACCGAGGTGCGCAACAGCGACTACGCCGCCTTTCTCGCCGACCAGCCCGACACCTCCGAGCAGGGCACGGAGTGCAGCTGGAACGACTCCTTCGATCCGGAGACCAGCACCGACTGTTCGAGCCTCGACTACGACCCCGTGGACCAGCCGACTCACCCCGTTACCTGCATCGACTGGTGCGACGCCAAGAAGTTCTGCGAGTGGGCAGGCAAGGAGCTCTGCGGCGCGATCGAGGGTGGCCCCGTCGATCCGCTCGACTTCGCCGACCCGGCGCAAGACGCCTGGTTCTCGGCTTGCACCGAGAACGGAGTTAGCCAATTCCCCTACGGCGACACGTACCAGTCGCAGTACTGCAACGGGATCGACTACGGCTCCATTTCTACGGTTGCGACGGCATCCCTGGCCAACTGCGTTGGTGGGTACACCGGCTTGTACGACATGAGCGGCAACGTGTCCGAGTGGGAGAACGCGTGTGACGACACGGGCGCCGCCGACGACCAGTGCCTGCACCGCGGCGGCGACTTGTTCGACGCGGACGTCCTCGGCGGCACCGGGCGCACCCTCTCCTGCAACTCTTCGGCAGCGGGCGATGCCACGCCTTCGCCGGCGACGGAGCGCCGCGACACGCGTCATCGCTACATCGGCTTCCGCTGCTGCTACGCGCCCTGAAGCGGTAGCTTGAACGAAAACGTCGCGCCCTCGTCGGGCTTGGCGTCGGCCGAGATCGCACCGCCATGACGAGCGACGATGGCCTTGGCGCTGGCCAGGCCGATGCCGGTGCCTTCGAACTCGTCTTCGCCGTGCAGCCGCTGGAAGACGCCGAACAGGTGCTCGGCGTACTGCATGTCGAAGCCGACACCGTTGTCCTTCACGAAGTAGCCTTCAGCGTCAGCGCCGATCTCGATGCGGGCGCGCTGGCGCGGCCGGGTGTACTTCAGTGCGTTGCCGATCAGGTTCGCGAACACCTGCCGCAGCAGGGACGGGTCGGCGAAGCAGTCCGGCAGCTCACCGACCACGAACTCGACGTCGCGCCCCTCGCTCTCCGGGCGTAGCTCCGCGATCACTTCGCGCACCAGGTCTACGGTGCGGATCTCTTGCTTGTTCAGCGCACGTCTGCCCAGACGGGCGAAGCCCAGCAGGTCGTCGATCAGCCGTTGCATGCGCTGGGTGTTCTGCCCGATGCGCTCGACGAGCTCGCGCGCATCGCCGTCCAAAGCGGCTCCATGCTGGGCCACCAGACGCCGGGAGAAGCCGTTCAGGGCGCGTAGCGGGGCGCGCAGGTCGTGCGAGACGGAGTACGAGAACGCGTCGAGGTCCTCGAATGCCAGCTTGAGCTCCGCGTTCTTCCGCTCGAGCTCGCGCTGCGCCCGCCTGCTCTCGCTGACGTCGTGAACCATCATCACACGACCGATCAGGCGGCCGTCGCGGCCGCGCAGCGGCGTGACCTGGACCTCGAGGTAGAGCTCCCGCCCGCCGACGACGGCGTTGATCTCGCGGCTGCCGTCGAGCACGGTTCGCAGGTCCTCGACCTGAGAGCCCCATTCGGCGAAGACCTCCTGGTCCGACTTGCCGATCACCTCGACGCGCCGCTTGCCGATGGCGCGCAGCACGACCGAGTTCACGTCGACGACGCGATGGCCCTCGTCGAGCACGACCACGCTGTCACGCAAGTTCTCGAACACGACGCCGCGCGCGACCGGCACGAGCTCGAGAAAGCGATGCCGGAACAGCCCCCAGGCGATCAACGAGTCGCCCACGGCGAACGTCAACGGGCTGACGTCGCGAAAGGCGCTGGGGACCAGGCCGAAGATCGTGGCCACGACGCCGAGCAGCGGCACCAGCGTGCCGATGGCGCACAACCTGCTTTGCGCGCGGTAGGGCGCGCTGACGCGCAACGAGTGGGCCATCAGCATCCACACGCAGGCGCCGATCAACGCAAAGACGTAGACGAAAGCGACGTAGCTCGCGATCGTGAAGGGGTAGACCAGCGCCACGAAATCCCCGTCACGCACGAGCTCGGCCGTGGGCCTGACCAGGCCGTGCCACGGATCGGTGACCGCCAGCAGCATGTAGCCGCCGCAGATCAGCACGCTGACTGCCGTCAGCAGCGGCAGCCAGCGCGGCTTGTTGTCGGTGTAGTGAACGGCGAACCTGAAGAAGCCCACCACCCAGCCGATCGTGCCGAGCAGCTGGACGTTGTCCCAGAAGATCTTGCCCTCGAGGGTCGGGCTGAGCACCTCGAAGACGTAGCCTGCGATCCACAGCATCTGCCCGCTGACGCCGATCGCGAAGGCGCTCACGCCGGCCACGCTCCGGTGGCGTAGCGCGACGGCGACGATCACGCCCCCGACCAACAAGCAGATGGCGTGCAGGACGAGGTAAGGCGAAAGCTGCATCGCCCGCGCTCAGGTTTCCTGGCGCTGGATCCCCAGAGCGCGCATGCGGTCGCGCAGCGTAGACGGATGTAGACCGAGCAGATCCGCGGCGCCGTTGGCGCCGCTCACGCGCCAGCCCGACTTGTCGAGCGCAGCCAGCAAGTTGTCGCGCTCGAGGTTCCTGAGCTCGGCGTCGGTGAGCACGCCGGTTTGCTGCGCCGGCGGCGGCGTGTAGGGACCAGCGACGGCGAGCGCCAGATCGAGACGCAACGGCGGGTCGGGCGAGAGGATGACGGCGCGTTCGATCACGTGCCCGAGCTCGCGGACGTTGCCGGGCCAGCCGTAGCTCTCGAGCTGACGGCGCTGCTCGAGCGTGAGCTCCAGCCGCGGCCGGCGCAGCTCCGCGCAACAC
>DATLIL010000817.1:0-2801 GCA_035539475.1 Polyangiaceae bacterium | reverse complement strand
GGCGTGATCGGCGCGTACCTCATGCCCGACGCGCACTCCGGCTACGGCGTGCCCGTGGGCTCGGTGATCGTCACCGACGACACCATCATCCAGGCCGGCTCCGGCTACGACATCTCCTGCGGTGTCCTCTACATGCGCGTGCCCGAGCTCTCGGCCGAACAGATCGCTGACAAGGAGCGGCGCCGGCGCTGGGTGAACGAGGTCGAAAAGCGCGTGGCGACCGGCGTGGGCTCGGATCGGCCCAAGCGCATGCCGCATTTCTCGCACAAGAAGGCCGACGACATCCTGCGCCACGGCGCCAAGGCCATCGGCGTCTCGGCCGATCGCTGCGAGCGGCAGTTCATCCCCGTGCCGGGGGATCTGGAGCTCGACAAGATCGAGCGCGCCTACAGCAAGGTCGTGCCGCAGCTCGGCTCCGTGGGCGGCGGCAACCACTTCATCGAGATGCAGGTGGACCAGGACAGCGGCGAGGTCTGGGTCATGGTCCACTGCGGCTCGCGCGGCTACGGCTGGCAAACCGCCAACCACTTCTTCTACGAGGGCGCTGCGCTGCGCGGGCTACCCAAGAATCGCCGGGAAGATTCGTGGCTCGGCGTGTCCGAGCCGCTCGGTCGCGAGTACTGGGCCTACCACAACAGCGCCGCAAACTTCGCGGTGGCCAACCGCCACATCATCGTCGGCGGCATTCAAGAGGCGCTCGAAGAGGTGTTCGGCGTCAGCGGCGAGGTCTACTACGAGATCTCGCACAACCTGGTGCAAGAGGAGACGCTGCTCCTGCCTGACGGCAGTCAGAAGCGCGGCTTCGTACACCGCAAGGGCGCCACGCGCGCCTTCCCCGCCGGTCACCCCGACCTCGCCGGTACGGCCTGGCAGGACACCGGCCACCCCTGCCTGATCCCGGGCTCGATGTACGACGGCGCCGCGATCTTGTTCGCCGAGAGCGGCGCGCGCCAGTCGGCCTGCTCCGTCAACCACGGCTCGGGACGCCTGCTCGCCCGCGGCGCGGCCAAGCGCGACCTCGGTCCGCGTCAGGCCCAGATCGACGCCGAGATGCGGGAAGTAGAGCGCGAGCTCGGCGGCGTCACGGTCAAGGGCATCGTCTGCAACACGTCGCACACGCCGCTCGACGAATGCGGCCACGTCTACAAGAACCTCGACGAAGTCCTCGGCGTGCTCGAAGCCGAAGGCATCGCCCGCGTCGACAAGCGCCTGTTCCCCGTGGCGAACCTCAAGGGCACCGACTAGGGAACATTCTTTGGTCAGCGGTGTCGTTGACCTGACATGAGCGAGCTCTCGCCTCGAGTTGGGGTCGCCATATCCGCCGTCGCCGCGGCAATCCTGCTCATTTTGCTCCATCGCGCCCTGGCGGTCGCAGAGGTAGCGCCAGACCTTCTTCTGCTACGCGCGGCGTCGGACCTCGAAGGCCCCGAGCAGGTCTACCTGCTCGCCGTCGCCGCGGCTTGCGCCTGGGCCGTCGTGAATAACCAACCAGCCACGCTCGAGCGGATTCAGCTCTACGCCCTGGGCGTCGGCCTCTTCCTGACGCAGTATCGATTGGGGCAAGTGGCAGAGAAGGTCGATCCGCGGGTCGTGCTCGCGATCGTCGCTGGAGTGGCGAGCCTCTACTCCTGCTACCTCTGTCTGCTGGCTCACGCGGCGATCGCGCTCCGACGACTAGTCGGCGCTAGCGCTCGATGACCCGTTGGCGCCCACGGGGGCGCGCGGCGCGGAATGGTGGAGCTCCGCCGGGCGTTTGGCTGCTGGAGTCTGAAAGAGGTCCGTGTAGTGCGACAGGCAGCGCCGTAGGCGGTGTGTTCCCCAAACAATGTCCTCGGAGGTCGATCTCAAGAACCGTGTGCGCGGTGCGCTAGTTGGTGCGGTCGTGGGCGACGCTTTCGGCGCTCCCCTCGAAGGCGCGTCAGCCAGGGAGATTCGGCAGCATGTCATTCACCGCGCTCGAGGCTCTGGTCCCTGGGGCTACACCGACGACGCAGCGATGTTCATTGCCCTCGCGGAATCGATTCGGGATACGGGCACGGTAGCGCCGACCCGTGTTCTCCAAGCTCTTACCGCACGGTATGAGCCGGCCCGTGGCTTCGGCCGCGGAATGAAGCTAGCGATTCGCGCCTTCGAGAGCGGAACCGATTGGTCTCGGGTTGCTCGGGCGGCTTGGCCCGAAGGCTCGAGAGGTAACGGTGGCGCGGTTCGCGTCGGAGCCGTCGCGCTTCGCCGTTGGACTGGTTGTCACGACTTGATGAGCGCGGCTGAGCTCGCCACGCGCGTGACACACGCTCATCCGGAAGCGATTGCCGCTGCGTTGCTGCAGGCCAGGCTCGTTGCGGTCGCTCTTTTCCAGCCAGAGGCACTGGCTGACCCCGGCAGGGTCGTGGAAGTCCTGGCGGAGGACCTGCCACGAACTCCATTCCTGCAAGAGACGCTGGAAAAGGTGAGGGCTCTCTCATCGTCTCCCCACGATGTCGACATCGCGAACGCCTGCGGAACGTCGCCGTTGGCGTGCGAATCCGTGATTGCGGCACAGGTGTCGTTTCTTCGAAGACACTCCTCCTTCGAGGATGCCGTGGTCGCCGCTGCCAGCCTCGGAGGCGACGTCGACTCGATCTGCGCGCTCGTGGGTTGCTTGGCTGGAGCTCTTCACGGCCTCTCCGGCATTCCCGAGCGTTGGCTCGGGGCTATCGCGCATGAGTCGCCGTCCGTCCGCGAGTTCGTCGACCTGGCTGATGCGTTGCAAGAGCTTGCTCCTGCAGAATTCAGCCGCGAGCGCGCCTTCACGTTCTCCGACT
>DATLIL010000816.1:0-4567 GCA_035539475.1 Polyangiaceae bacterium | reverse complement strand
CCCTTGCTCACGCTCATCTCGAGCGCGAGCGTCGTCGCGTCGAGCGCTACGAGCTCGAGCGAGTGCACCGTCACCGGGCGAGGCGGGAGCTCGGGCGGGCGGCCCTGCCGGCTCAGGCGATGGGCGCGCTGTCCGTCGACCTTGATCGCGCTGAAGGACGGCGGGACCTGCTCGCTGCGGCTGCGTTCGAGCGAGAGCGCGGCGAGAACGGCGCTCTGCTCGAGCGCTGGGACGACTCGCTCCTCGGTGATCTCGCCCTCGGCGTCGAACGTGTCGGTCGAGCGCCCGAGCGTGATCTCGGCGCGGTAGCGCTTGTCGTCGGCGGTGAGGAAGGGGGAGAGCTTGGTGGCCTCGCCGAAGAGCAAGAGCAAGACACCCGTGGCCATGGGATCGAGCGTTCCGGCGTGGCCGACGGCGCGCGTGCCGAACAGGCGGCGCGCCTGGGCCACCACGTCATGGCTGGTCTTGCCGCCCGGCTTGTCGACGATCAGAACGCCGTCGGGACCGCTCACCCGAACCATACGCTGCGCCGCTCGCGCAAGCCTGATTCCAGCATCTGCTGGATCGAGCTCCGTACCCGATCGGAGAGCCTGCCCACGAGCAGAGAGTCGTCGGCCGCCTCCGGGCCGTAGCTGTCGAGGTTGATCGGCTCGCCGAAACGGATGCGCCAGCGCGTGGGCGCGGGGACCAGTCCGAGCGGTCCGAGCAGCGGGAAGGTGGGCGTGATCGGGATGTAGGGCAGTCCGAGCACACTGGCGAGTGACTCGAAGCGATAGAGCAACGGGTTCGTCTCTTCGGCCCCGACGATGGCGCAAGGCACCAGCGGCGCGCGCATGCGCAGGGCCAGGCGGATGTAGCCACCGCGCCCGAACCGCTGCAGGCGGTAGCGCTCGCGATAGAGCTTCTTGATGCCGTGCACACCTTCGGGGAACACGGCGACCAGTGACTCCTTCGCCAGCAGGCGCTCGGCGTTCTCGGGGCAGGCGCGCACGGCGCCGACGCGGTTCAGGAAAACACCCGCGAAGGGCAGGTAGAACAAGAAGTCTTCCGCGAGCCAGCGCAGCTCGCGCGACACCGGGTGCTCCAGCCGCAAGGCGGTGCGCAGCATCATGCCGTCGAGGGGCAGCGTGCCGGAGTGATTGGCCACGATGATGCAGCGCCCGTCGGCGGGCACGTTGCCGATGCCCTCCGTCTTGCTGCGGAAGTAGCTCTTGTAGAGAAACTCCGACAGCCTGCGCGTCTTCTTTTCGTACTCGGGGTCGAGGCCGAAGTCGTCGATCTCCTCGGAGCGGTTGCGCAGGCCAGTGCGGCCCCAGTGCTGCTCGAAGTAAGCCGAGTCGCTGAGTGCCTCGGCTGGCGGCGCCGCTACGGACTCCGTTTTCGGCGCCTCGGGCGCGGCCTGCGGCAGGTCGCGAGCGCCACGCATCATGCCGTCGAGGCGTGCTTCGAGCGCGCGGATCTGCTCGGCGACGTCGCCGCCCGTGGATGACCGCGGCGGGGGCGAGCTGTCCACCCCCTCGTTGAAGATCACGTTCGGCGGCACCATGCGCGTGCCGAGCCCGAGCTCGGGGACCTCCTCGGAGGCCACCTCGGCCTCACCCATTTCGAGCTCGAGCCCGCTCCTGAGCTCGGCTTCGGCCGGGGCCAGTCCGCCGCGCGCGCCAGGCGGGGGCTTCGTCCCGGAGTGGGCCTTTCTGCCGCCCCGGCGGCGCTTCGGCGGCTTGCCTCTGGCGGGCCTGGACTTGGGCGCGGCCTTGGCGGTCGGCTTGCCGTTGTCACGCGAACCCTCGGGCTTGGCTCGGGGCACGGGCTTCCTCTTCTTCTTTTCACCCTGACGCTTCACGCGGGAGTCTCCGACAAAAGCTTCACGTCGCGCAGGTGCTGAGCGCCAGCGTATTCGATCAATGCTTCGCGGCTCGTGTAAAGCGGCCGGAAGCCCAGCACCTTCCTGGCGAGCTCACCGTCTGCCACGCAAATGTACTGGAGGTAATCGAAAAACGCCGGGGGAGCCTCCGCCACCTGCGCCAGCCAGAGCGTGCCGCCCAGGGTGTCGGCGACCGAGCGCGGCAGGGGCAGGGGCGTGCGGCCCACCAGGCGGATCACCGTGGAAAGCGGCAGCACGCCGTCTCCGGTGATGTTGAAGGTACCGGGCACGTCGCGTTCGACCGCGATCTTGAAGGCGTTGACCGCGTCGGCCTCGTGAACGAACTGCCACAGCGGATCGAATCCCAGCACCGTCGGGACGAAGCGCCGCCCGAGGTAACGCGTCAGGTAGTTGTCGACGGTGGGACCGAGGATCGGCGCGGTGCGCAGGATGGTGACGATGCGCGCCTGTCCGGGCTTACCGAAGCGCAGCGCCTCGTTCTCGGCCTCGATCTTGTCCGAGAAGTATGGCTCGCCGCGACGTGCGCGCAGCGCGTGCTTCTCGGACAGGAAGTTCGGGTTGGTCGGGTGGGCGCCGTACAGCATGGTCTGGCTCCACATCACGAACTTGCTGATACGCGTGCGCCGGCAAGCGTTGATCAGGTGCATCGTGCCCACGCTCTCGAACTCGTGCGCGTAGGCGCTGGCGTGCGTGGGCGAGGGCAGGAAGGCGAGGTGCACGATCGTGTCGATCGCCTCTGCCGCCAGGATCTCGGCCACGCGCTCTTCGGCCGTGGGATCGACCAGATCCAGCTCGTAGACCCGAGTCTTCTTCGCGGCCGTGCGCGGCGCGGTCACGTCCAGGCTGACGATGCTGCGCACGCTGTCCGACTCTTCGAGCATGCCGATCAGGTTCACCCCCAGGAATGACGCTGCGCCAGTTACCGCCACGCTGCGCCTGCGCGCTTGCCGCGCAGTCAACGGCGACGGCTCGCCGCGTTCGAGAGAGTGTGTGGATGTACGCTCGTCGCTCACTCAATCACCGTCAGAAGACTTTGCCAGAGGGCTGTCGTCGTTGGGGCATTGGCCCCATCGAACGACAAAACACAGGCCGGGGCCCGATCGAGCACCGGGGGACCGGCACCGTAGCCGAAGTTGTCAGAATTTCCGAGACAGAAGCGCGCACACCGGCACACAAGCTCCCGCAAAAATAGTGGAATCGCCGCGCGTTCGCCGCTGATCCCAGCCCTCCGCAGCTAGAATGAGAGTTGTGAGCCGACCGAGCGTGCGCCAGTTGTTGGGACCCTATGTACTCGGCGAACGATTGGGATTGGGCGGCATGGCGGAGGTCTTCGTCGCCACGCGCCCTGGTCCCCACGGCTTCGCCAAGAAATTTGCCGTCAAGCGCATCTTGCCCGAGCTCGCGCGTGACGCCCGCTTCGTCGCCATGTTCTGCGACGAGGCCAGAATCTGTGCCACGCTCTCGCATCCGAACATCGTCGAAGTCGTCGATTTCGGTGAGAGCGCGGGCGAGCTCTTCATGGCCATGGAGTACGTCGACGGCACGTCGCTCGCGCGCCTGCTGCGCGTCGTGGCCTCCAGCGGTCGTCGCTTTCCCATCTCCGTCGCGCTCTTCATCACCCAGGAGATCCTGCGTGGGCTCGAGTTCGCGCACGGCGCCACCGATGAGCAGGGCAGGCCGCTCGGCCTGGTGCATCGCGACGTTTCGCCCGGAAACGTGCTGATCGGTCGTGCCGGCGAGGTCAAGCTCGGTGACTTCGGCATCCTGCTGAGCTCCTTCGTCGACCGCCGCACCTATCCCGGCGAGCTCAAGGGCAAGGTCGGTTACATGTCGCCCGAGCAGGTGATGGGGCTGGACGTCGATGCGCGCAGCGATCTGTTCACGCTCGGCATCGTGCTGTGCGAGATGCTCTTGGCCCGGCCGCTGTTCACGGGTCGCAACGAGTTCGAGATCCTGACCAAGATCAACGACGCCGATCTGGGCGTGCTCGACAAGTACGGCGGGGATCTGCCCGCTGACGTGCTGTGGCTGGTGCGCACCGCGCTCAGCCGGCAGCGGTCGGCGCGCTTCCAGTCGGCCGCCGCATTCTCTGTCGCGCTTCGCGGAGTGGCGCTGCGGCTCACTCAGACGCTCGAGTTCGCTGAGCTCGTCACGTTCCTGGGCCGCGCCGGCATCCTGCCGAGCAGCAGCGGCACGATGGAAGCGCAGACGGCGGGAGAGACCCGGGCCTCAGCGCCGGGCGGGCGGCGCGACGGTCGGTAGCTCCGAGTTCGACGGCTGAGCCAGGGTCCGCACCGAGACCGGCGGGCTGCTCTCCCGACGCGGGCCGAGGAACGCGCGCAGGCTGTGGACCTCGATTGGCTTGAGCAGCGACGGACAGCCCGAGCTCTTCAGGTAGTCGGCCTCGCCGCCGCCGAGGGCCGCGCCGGTGACGAACACGAAGCGCGCCGCGACCTCCGGTCTGCGCGCCTTCACGCGCTGGTGCAATACGTCGCCGTTCGCGCCCGGCAAGAAGACGTCGCAGACGACCAGATCAGGCTCGTAACTCGGATCGAGCAGCGCCATCTCGGCTTCGGAAGCCGACGCTGCCGTGCGCACGTCGTGCGGCTTGAGCCCGCGGCGCAGCGCGCGCGAAAAGAGCGGATCGTCGTCGACCACGAAGACGCGGCACTCACCGTCGCC
>DATLIL010000815.1:0-3317 GCA_035539475.1 Polyangiaceae bacterium | reverse complement strand
CCTTTCATGTCGCCGTGACGGCTACGGCGCTTTCTGGCCTGGTGCCGTACGAACCCCTCGGCTGGTAGCGTGAACAGTGGTTTGCGCGCTTTTTCAGAAAGGCTGGGCGCAAGAATTCAGCGGATCCGAAACCTGCCTGCCGACCAGCCCGTGCGGTGACGTGGACTTTGCGAGGCAGCGATGCGCTACAGACCTACCGTTTCCGTCCGGGGAAATCGTTACCATAGCCGTCTCAATGTGAGCGGATTCGGTTCCGACTCGATCGCCGAGATCGTGACCGAGTTCGACACCGCCGAAGAAGCGCTGACGGACCTGATGCTCCGCTTACGCCTCGTGGTCGAGCGCGGCGATCGGGTCGAGCTTCAGGGCGTCGAGTACCTCGACGTGCGCGACGTCGAGGTCTCGCTGCGTGCCTCGTTGCCGCTCAGGAGCCCGGTTCGTAGTTGAGGTTCGGGCTCAGCCAGCGCTCGACTTCGGCCACCGTCATGCCCTTGCGCAGGTGGTAGTCGGCGACCTGATCCTTGTCGATCTTGCCGAGGCCGAAGTACATCGATGCCGGATGAGCGAAGTAGAGGCCGCTCACGCTCGAGCCGGGCCACATCGCGTAGCTCTCGGTGATCTTCATGCCCGTGTTCCTCTCGACGTCGAGCAGCGTCCAGAGCCGGCCCTTCTCGGTGTGGTCGGGGCAAGCCGGGTAGCCAGCAGCCGGACGGATGCCGCGGTACTTCTCCTGGATGATCTCTTCCTTGCTGAGATCTTCCTTCTGGCCGTAGCCCCACTCGTCGCGCACGCGCTTGTGTAGGCACTCCGCGAACGCCTCTGCCAGGCGATCGGCCAGGGCCTCGGCCATGATCGCGTTGTAGTCGTCGTTCTGCGCCTTGAAGCGCAGCACGAGCTCCTGCAGACCGATGCCGCTGGTGACCGCGAAGGCGCCGAGGTGATCGGGCAGGCCCGTCTGCCTGGGCGCGACGAAATCGGAGAGCGAGCGACAGGGGTTGCTCGCCTCTTTTTGCGCCTGCTGACGCAGGAAGCAGAAGCGCTCCAGGACCTTGCTGCGGCTCTGGTCGGTGTAGAGCTCGACGTCGTCGCCCACGGCATTGGCCGGAAAGAGGCCGTACACGCCGCGCGCCGTCAGCAGCTTGTCGCGAATGATCGTGTCGAGCAGCGCGTTCGCCTCGCTGAAGAGCAGCTTCGCCTGCGGGCCGTACGTCTCGTGCTCGAAAATCCGGGGATAAACGCCCTTGAGCTCCCAGGTGTGGAAGAACGGCGTCCAGTCGATGTACTCGCGCAGCGTGGCGAGCGAAAAGTCGGCGAGCACGCGCACGCCGGTGAACTCGGGCTTGGCGATGTCCTCGGCGCGCCAGTCGATCTTGGTGCGCTTCTCACGCGCTTCGGCGAGCGAGACCAGCTTGTGCCGCGGCCCGCTGTGCATCTTCCGCAGCCGGTCGTAGTCCTCGTTGTGCTGGGCCACGAAGGCGGGCTTGCCTTCTGTGCTCAGCAGGCTGGTCGTGACCGGCACCGCGCGGCTGGCATCGAGCACGTGCACGACCGGCTCGCTGTAGTGCGGCGCGATCTTGATCGCCGTGTGGGCGCGGCTGGTGGTGGCGCCTCCAATCAGGAGAGGCAGCTTGAAGCCCTGGCGCTCCATTTCGCGGGCGACGTGGGTCATCTCGTCGAGCGACGGCGTGATCAGGCCACTGAGGCCGATCAGATCGGCGTTCTCCGTCTTGGCTTTCTCGAGGATCTTCTCGCAGGGCACCATTACGCCCATGTCGATGACCTCGTAGTTGTTGCAGGCCAGCACGACGCCGACGATGTTCTTGCCGATGTCGTGCACGTCGCCCTTGACCGTGGCGAGCACGATCTTGCCCTGCGTCTTCACGGCCTTGCCCGCCTGCGCCAGCGCCGCCTTCTCGGCCTCCATGAACGGCGTCAGGTACGCGACCGCCTTCTTCATCACGCGCGCGGACTTCACCACCTGCGGCAGGAACATCTTGCCGGCGCCGAACAGGTCACCGACGACGCCCATGCCGTCCATGAGCGGCCCCTCGATCACGGCCAGTGGTCGTCCGAGCTTCTCGCGGGCTTCCTCGGTGTCGGCGTCGATGTACGTGTCGATGCCCTTGACCAGCGCGTGCTCCAGCCGCTTCTCCACCGGCCATTCACGCCAGGCGAGGTCGCGCTCGCGCTCTTCGCGGCCGCCGGTGCCCTTGAAGCGCTCGGCGAGGTCGAGCAGCCGCTCGGTGGCGTCGGGGCGGCGGTTAAGCACCACGTCCTCGCACGCCTCGCGCAACTCGGGCTCGATGGAATCGTAGACCGCCAGCTGCCCGGCGTTGACGATGCCCATGTCCATGCCGGCGTGGATCGCGTGATAGAGGAAGACCGCGTGCATCGCCTCGCGCACCCGCTCGTTGCCACGGAACGAGAAGCTGAGGTTCGACACGCCCCCCGAGATATGGACGTGCGGCAGGGTCTCGATGATCCGCCGCGTCGCCTCGATGAAGTCGACGCCGTAGTTGTTGTGCTCCTCGATGCCGGTGGCGACCGCGAAGATGTTCGGGTCGAAGACGATGTCCTCGGGCGGAAAGCCGACCTCCTCGGTCAGGAGCCCGTAGGCGCGGGTCGAGATCTCCACCTTGCGCGCCAGCGTGTCGGCCTGGCCCTTCTCGTCGAAGGCCATCACCACCAAGGCGGCGCCGTAGGCGCGGCAGAGGCGGGCCTGGCGAAGGAAGGCCTCCTCGCCATCCTTCATCGAGATCGAGTTGACGATCGCCTTGCCCTGCACGCACTTGAGCCCGGCCTCGATCACCGACCACTTGGACGAGTCGATCATGAGCGGCACGCGGGCGATGTCGGGCTCGGAGGCGACGAGGTTCAGGAACTCGGTCATCGCTGCGGCCGAGTCGATCAGCCCCTCGTCCATGTTGACGTCGATGATCTGCGCGCCGTTCTCCACCTGGTCGCGCGCCACGTCGAGCGCGGCGGGATAGTCGCCGGCGGTGACCAGCTTGCGGAAGCGGGCGGAGCCGGTGACGTTGGTGCGCTCGCCGACGTTGACGAAGGGGATCACCGGCGTGAGCGTGAAGGGCTCGAGGCCGGAGAGCCGCATCAGCGGCTCGTGGCGCGGGACCTGCCGCGGCGGGGATTTGGCGACCACCGCGGCGATGGCGCGGATGTGTGCGGGCGTGGTGCCGCAGCAGCCTCCGACGAGATTGAGCAGGCCGGACTGTGCGAACTCCTACAACGTGGCCGCCATTTCCTCGGGTGTCTCGTCGTACTCGCCGAACGCATTCGGCAAACCGGCGTTGGGGTGTGCG
>DATLIL010000814.1:0-3616 GCA_035539475.1 Polyangiaceae bacterium | reverse complement strand
GTCGTCGTCGGGGGCGATCGTGGCCACCGGCACGGGAGCGACCGGCTGGGCGCGCTCGATCGCGCTCTCGCGCCGCAGCGAGCTCGGCTTGCCGGCACCGACCGAAGGCGCGCTCTGCTACTTCGTGCGCGAGGCGTTCCCATCGGTCGCAACCGGCGTCACCTTGGTGGAAGGCAGAATCGAAACCGGTGCCGAGCTCTGCCTGCTATCGGAAATGAACGAAGGCGGCGTGGTCTTCGGGGACGGGATCGAGGATGATCGGATAGACCTCGCGTTCGGTGTCGAGGTCAGGCTCTCGGTGGCTTCGCGGAGACTCCGGCTCGTAGCCTAGACAGGGAAGTTTGTTGGGAACACGCCGGTCACGCCAATGCCTGTCGCGGTGCAAGGCCGCCCCATCCGTCCCGCCGTAAGGTGCGACAGGCATCGCGTTGCCCAGTGTCTTCCCAACAAACCAGCCAACGCACGTCCACGGCTAGCGGTTGGGGGATCCGCGCAGGGCCGTTCTCTCGTACAGCGCCGTGGGGATTGGGCGAAGCCCGCGTCAGCGGGCTGAGCTGGATCCACCTACGGGTCTTGGCACCAGCAGATCACGATCTGCGAGGGAGACAGGGGTCACAACAAACTGACCGAACAGGCGCCGACTGCTGCCAGATCACCCGGAAGGCCAAACGCGTTGCGCAGGCACTCCGCAAAATACAAACAAAGCGAGACCGCGCGTAGCGCGGTCGAGCAGCGCAGCGCGGCCGAGCCGGGAGGCTTGAGCCCACGGGCGCGCGACGCTACATCCCTCGACATGACGACTGTAGGACTTGCCGGCCTCGGCATTATGGGAAGAGGCATGGCGCAAAACCTGCTCGCCAAAGGATTCGAGCTGTCGGTTTGGAACCGTACGAAGGACAAGCTCGAGCCGCTGGTGGCTCTTGGGGCCAAGGAGGCGAGCACCCCCGCAGAGCTCGCCGCGCGCTCGGAGGTGGTGATTACTTGCCTGAGCGACACCGGGCCGGTCGAGGCGGTGCTGTTCGGTCCGGGCGGCATTGTCGATGGCATTCGTCGGGGCAGCGTGGTGGTCGACGCGAGCACGATCAGCCCGAGCAAGACGCGTGAGTTTGCGGCGCGGCTGGCAGAGCACGGCGTCGAGATGCTCGATGCTCCGCTCAGCGGCGGCAGCGAGGGCGCTGCCAGGGGCACGCTCAGCATCATGGTCGGTGGCGCGGCCGAAGCGCTCGAGCGCGTGATGCCGGTGCTGCAGGCGGTCGGTAAGCAGATCACGCACGTCGGTCCGAGCGGCGCGGGGCAGATGGTCAAGCTGGTCAATCAGATCCTGGTCGTCGGCAGCATGCTCAGCATGGCCGAGGCGCTGACGTTTGCGCAGGCCGCGGGGCTCGATCTGGAAAAGACGCTGGCCGCAGTCAGCGGCGGGGCGGCCGGCAGCTGGACGCTGTCGAACCGCGGACCGCAGGTGCTGAAGCGTGACTTCCGCCCGGGGTTCAGCGTCGACCTGCAGCAGAAGGACCTCAGGTTGGTGCTCGCCGCCGCCGACGAGCTCGGCGTTCCACTGCAGGCCTGCTCGACGGCCTTCCACTATTACCGGGTGATCCAGGAGCGCGGTGGCGGGGGTGACGGTAACCATGCCATCGTCAAGGCGCTCGAGTACCTGACCGGGATCACGGTCGGCCGAAGGAGTGAGTGATGCTGAGCGAAGAGATCAAGGCGCGCATGTTCAAGGCCATGAAGGCCGGCAACGTGCTGGAAAAGGAAATCCTGCGCGTGGCCATGGGTGAGATCACGACCGACGCGGCGCGGCCCGGCAAGACCGGCAGCGACGAGGAGGTGCAGGCGATCTTGCGCAAGCTGATCAAGTCGAACGAAGAGTCCCTGGGTCAGACCGCGGACGACGCGCAAAAGGACGTGCTACGTCAGGAGATCGCCGTGCTGGCTTCGTTTCTGCCCAAGAGCCTGGGCGTGGACGAGATCGTGAGCGCGCTCGGCCCCGTCGAGTCCGCGATCAAGGCAGCCGGCAACGACGGCCAGGCCACCGGCGTCGCCATGAAGCACCTGAAAGCTTCCGGCGCCGTGGTGTCGGGTAAAGACGTGACCGAGGCCGTGAAGCGGATCCGTTCGTAAACCCGTGCTGTAAGACCGGCTGTGGTCTGATGTGCGCGACGGGAACCCGCTCGTCGCGCGTGCGCGCGCTGCTAGACTGGAGATCGCTGGCAGCTCTGTCGGCAAGGGCGAAGCCAGCGAAAGGACGCGCTGCGACGATGAGTGCTCGGGCTACGCTGCTGGTGGCGATTCTGGCGGTTGCTTGTGGCGGGGGAACGAAGCCTGCGGGCAAGACGGCGAGCGACGCCGAAGCGAAGCGCCCGCCGAGCGCGCGGCAGTCCGAGCTCGCCGACGCCGGTCGCTGCATGATCCGGTTACACGCCGAGAAGGACGTGACCGAGGTCGTGAGTGAGCTCGACGGCTACGGCTTGCTCCTGCCCGGCACCGAGTGGGCGCTGCGCTGCGAAGACGACACGCCGCTGATGGGCAGCGCCGGTCTGCTCAGGCTGAGCGTCAGCTTCGGCAAGCCGGGCGCTCGTTCGCTGGAGCAGCACCTGCGCCTGGTAGCGGATCGCGCTTCGCAGTCCCTGGCCAGCATGGGCATGGAGGCGAGCCACCCCGAGATCGTCAAGGTCGGCACCTCGGACGGCAACTTCGAGAAGCTGATCCTGAGCTACGAGGTGTCGGGCGGTGAGATCGAGCAGATGGAGGCCAAGAGCGTGCACGCCTGGAGCGCCATCCAGACCCAGAACGGGGCGATCCTCGAGTACCACCTGAGCTGGACCGGGTCGCGCACCGATTGGCAGGAAGGCATGCTGCCGGCGCTGCGCAAGATGCTCTTGCCGTTCCTGCCACTGCAGCCGGAGGCCTGAGCGGCGGGTCTTCCTCCGTCGAGGATCGCGAAGCGCGTCACGGCGGCGCCGCCGTCGTGCTATGGCGTCAGGCCATGTTGGAACCGACAGCCGCCCAAGTAGAGCTCCAGCGCCGCATCGAGCAGGCCAGGGTCATCGCCGTCATCACGCTCGATCGCGCGGAAGACGCCGCCCCCCTCGGTCGCGCTCTCCAGGCCGGCGGCGTCCGAGCCGTCGAGCTCGCGCTGCGCACGGCGGCGGGTTTGCCCGCGCTGCAGGCGATGAAGGCCGCCTGCCCGGACCTCCTGATCGGCGCTGGCACGGTCCTGGTCGAAGAGCAGGTGCGCGCCGTGCTGGCCGCCGGCGCCGACTTCGCCGTGTCGCCGGGTATCAATCCGCGCGTGGTGTCGGCCGCGCGTGAGGCCGGCCTGGCCTTCGCCCCAGGCGTCTGCACGCCCAGCGACATCGAGGCCGCCCTCAGCCTCGGCTGCCGCCTGCTCAAGTTCTTCCCGGCCGTCCCCGCCGGCGGGCTCGAGTACCTGAACAGCTGCGCGGCCCCGTACGCGCACCTCGGCGTCCGCTACGTGCCCCTCGGTGGCATCGCCAGCAACGAGCTCGGGCGCTGGCTCCAGAACGAGAACGTGGCTGGTGTGGGCGGCTCCGCGCTCGCGCCCAAGGACCTGATCGCGGGCGGTCGCTTCGACGCCATCGAGGCTCGCACT
>DATLIL010000813.1:0-1621 GCA_035539475.1 Polyangiaceae bacterium | reverse complement strand
CCACTTCCCGATCTACGAGTGGTCCGTTCGCACGTCCGATGGCTCGCTGATCGACAGGGCCTACTTCGTGCGACCGTGACATGTCCTTGTATCAGGGCCGCAGCTCGCGGTGACCTGAGAAGCGCCGCGAGCTCTTGGAGCGGCGAGCAGATCGAACATGTCCTGGTGCACGAGCCCGCCTGTCAGCAAGGATCGCTGGCCGCTCCGCTTTTTTCCACGGAAGTCCTGGTAAGCGAGCAAACTGAAATTTCGCGGCGGTGTGGATACGACCCTCGTCCCAGCACTCCGCAGATCGCTTTCATGTCCAGGACTCAGCCCGCGCATCAGCGCTTGATCGCGGAGTGATCGAGTTTCCTCCAAGAGCCCGAACGGTTGCCTGAGCCGGCTTGGCCGAGCTCGAATCTCGCAAGGGAGGGCGGTGGGAGGGACGCGGGATCACTCAGAAAACCAGCCATGACCCAGACGAACGACAGCAAAGGTCCGTACATCGGCATCGATATTTCGAAGGACAGCCTGCACGTGGCGTTCGGAAGCCGCGGGACGGTGATCGACGTGAAGAACACGCCGGAGGGCATCGCGGGGCTGATCGAGCAGCTGCAGGAGACACGTCCGCAGCTGATCGTGATGGAGCCGACCGGCGGCTACGAGATCCCGCTGGCAGCCGCGCTGGCGGCCGCGCAGCTCCCGATCGCCGTGGTGAACGCGCGGCAGATCCGGGATTTCGCGCGGGCCAAGGGCAGGCTGGCGAAGACGGACAAGATCGACGCGGCCGTGATTGCCGGCTTCGGTGAAGCCTTCGAGCCCGAGCCGCGGCTGCTCAAGGACGAACAGACGATGGAGATCGACTCGCTGGTCCGGCGGCGCAAGCAGCTTCAGGAGAACCAGATCAGCGAGAACAACCGGCTGCGCACAGCGCTGCACAAGCGAGAGCGAGCGAGTCTCGAGCGTCACATCGAGTGGCTCGGCCAGGAGCTCAAGAGCGTCGAAAAGGAGCTCCAGCGCCTCATCAAGGACAGCCCGATCTGGCGCGAGGCCGACAAGCTGCTCCAGAGCGTCCCCGGCGTCGGACGGGTGCTCTCGATGACTCTGCTCGCAGGCCTACCCGAGCTCGGCAAGCTCGGCCGCTCCGCAATCGCGGCGCTCGTCGGCGTCGCGCCCTTCAACTGTGACTCGGGCAAGATGCGCGGCGAACGGCACATCCGAGGCGGACGGCATGACATCCGACGCGCGCTGTACAGCACCACGCGCGCCGCCGTGAGCCTCCGCTACAACTCCACGCTCGCCGAGTACTACGCGCGTCTGAGAGCCGCTGGGAAGCCGGACAAGGTCGCCATCGTCGCGTGCATGCGCAAGCTTCTCGTGATCCTCAACGCGATGGTCCGGACCCACTCCAGGTGGTCGGCTCTCCCTTGACACGCATGACGGTTGCTGAATTCTTCGTACGACGCGGCTCATGCTCGCGACGAACTGCGGTGAGAGGTCGGACGCGAAGATTCCGTGGACCCGGCTGCATGCTCGGGCGCCTCGACGCGCAGCACCTCGGGAGCTCGCCACGGCTTTGTCCGACGCGCGAGCCCTGGCGCGAGGATGTCCTGAAGGTCAGGTCCAGCTCACCCCAGGC
>DATLIL010000812.1:0-12907 GCA_035539475.1 Polyangiaceae bacterium | reverse complement strand
ACCGCCGTGAACGCGACGATGACGGCCAGCAACAAGCCGAGCAGCGTCCAGCGCAAGCAGACGGCGAAAGCCTTCAAGCCATGATCCTACCCCGACTCGATCTGCGGAAAAGTCCTCCAGGGTGCGCCAGGCCGAATGGCCCATGCTATCCTGCGGTCGCCATGCGGTTCGGTTCGGGTGCGCTCGGCGCTGTTTCTTTCGTGCTTCTGAGTTCGCTCGCCTCGCCGGCGCTGGCCGTCGGTCAAGACGAAGCATCGGCTGGTGCCAAGGGCACCATCGGTGGCGGTCTGCTCGGCGCCGAGCTCGTGCTGGTGGTCGAGGCGGCCTTCGACGTTCAACCGACCTGGGCCTACATCGCCGGCGGCGTGGGCGGCGCCCTCGTCGGCGGTTACATCGGCAACAAGATCGAGCAGGACCAGAGCCCGCGCGTCTCCATGCTGCTGCTCGCCAGCGGTCTCACGCTGGCCATCCCCACCACCGTGGCCGTACTCAGTGCAACCGCGTACGAGCCGCCGGCAAACTACACGCAAGACACGGTTCCGCCCGACGAGCCGGTCGCGGATCCTCCGCAGCCACAGACGCGGCTGAGGCTCACTCCTCCGGCTTTGCTCGACATCGACCCGGAGCGCGTGGCGATCGCGATTCCAGCAGTGGCGCTGTACGATGTGTACACGCCCAGCGAGCTCTTCGTGTTCGGTACGCAGCAGGCGACGGAAGTGCGAGTCCCGGTGCTAAGCGTCGCCTTTTGATCGAGGGCGGACCGAAAATGACGCCGCCGAGCGCGGCCGGCCCGCGGTTCACCGTGCATCTTCAGGAGGGGCAAACAGCATTCTCGACTTGGCGGCGCGGAGCGGGGCCCGCTACTATCGCGGGTTGCGGCCATACGGCTGCACGAGGGCAATCAGAAGCAAATGGCACAAGCAGCTCCGCAGAAGCCGGGGACGTCGCGCAGCCGTAAAGGGGATGACCCCGCGCTCGGTAAGGTGATCGCCGGCAGGTACAGGCTCGAAGCCCGTATCGGTGAAGGCGGCATGGGCATCGTTTACCGCGCCCGTCACGTGCTCATCGATCGTGTGGTGGCGGTGAAGCTGATCCGCCCCGACCTGCGTGGTGAGACCCACCTGCGCGCCTGGATGTTGCGCGAAGCGCGCGCCGCCAACCGCGTGGACCACGCACACATCATCGACATCCACGACATCGGTGAGACCGACGACGGCGAGCTCTACCTGGTCATGGAGTACCTGGTGGGGACTCCGCTGTCCGCCGACCTGGCGCGCGGCCCCCTGCCCCTCGCGCGTGGCGTGGACATCATGGAGCAGATGGGCGCCGCCCTCTCTCGCGCGCACGACCTCGGCGTCGTGCATCGCGATCTCAAGAGCGACAACATCTTGCTCACCACGCGAGGCGGCCGAAAGGACTTCGTCAAGATCCTCGACTTCGGTCTGGCCGCGCTGGCGCACGATCCGCGCCTGGCCCCGAAGGGTGCCGTCTTCGGCACGCCCGAGTACATGTCGCCGGAGCAGGCTCGCGGCGAGCAGGCCGGTCCGCACTCCGACCTCTACGCCCTCGGCATCCTGTTCTTCGAGATGCTGACGGGGCAGCTGCCGTTCCGCGCTTCGGATCGCGACACGCTGCTCGAGATGCAGCGCACGGCGCCGCCGCCCAAGCCGAGCAGCATCAAGAAAGACTGCAACCCGGTATCCGAGCGCATCGTGCTCAAGCTGCTGGAAAAGGACCCGCGCAAGCGCTACCGCGACGGCCATCACCTGCTGGAAGAGCTCAAGGCGTTGCAGCGCGCGCTGCCCAGCACTTCGTGGGAAAAAGAAGGCAGCGGGGAGCCCGCGCCCGCGGCGCCGCCGCCTCCGCCTCCCCCACGCTCGCTGAGCGTGACCGAGTGGGCCGGCCGCGCGGGCCTCTTCGCACGCATGGTCTCGCGCGCCTATCCCTCGGGCAACACGCCGCCCGACGTGGCGCAGGCGCTGGCAACGATCTGGGACGTCGCGGCCAAGGCCAGCGCGCTCGAGGGTGAGGTCGCCAGCCACACGCGCAAGCTCGAAGCGCTCGAGCGTCGTGGTCGCGCGCTGCGCGCCGAGATCGGCCGCAAGGTGGAGGAGCTCGCCCACGAGGAGTCGCGCGTCTTGCGCGAGGCGGCCGCCTACGCCGAAGAAGAAGAACATGCCCGGCGCGAGCTCGCTCGCGCTCAGCAGGTGGCAGCCGAGAAGCAGGCCGTCGCCGAGCACGCCGACCGCGCCGGTCAAGGCACGCGCGCGATCTACGAAGCGTCCGGCGCTGCTACAGCCATGGTCGAAGCGCAGAAGCAGTGGCTGAAGACACGCCAGGAACGCCGCAGCGGCCGCGAAGCGACGGCGCAAGATCTGCGACGTCAGATCGAGGAGCTCCGCGGACAGCTGTCGCGCTACGCGGAGGCGCTGGAAGAGGACCTGCACTCAGGCAGGGAGAAGGTCGCCGCGCGCACGCGCGAAGGGATCAAGTACGAGAAGTCCTTCACCGATTCCTTTACCCTGCTCGTCAATCACTTGAAGGCCAAGCCCGAGTGCCGTGACCTGATGAACGAGCTGACGGCATCCGCCGGCGAGCAGGACAACGGCCAGGGCCCGTCCTCACGGGTCGCCGACGCTCCCTGATGAGCGATGGCGCGACGGTGAGAGTGCCCGGCGCGGCACGGCTCGAGCACGGCAAGTCGTTACGTTTTCATTTCGAGCGCGGCAAAGAAACGCTGGAAGGTTTCGTGCTGAGCCACCACGGCTCGCTCTTCGCCTACCTCAACCGCTGCCCGCATTGGTTCGTCGATCTGGACCTCGGCTTCGGTGAGTTCTACGACCCGCGGGACGACCGGATTTTTTGCCGCACCCACGGCGCGCTCTTCAAGCCGACCGACGGCTTCTGCGATTTCGGCCCCTGCGCCGGCCACTCGCTAGAGCGCTTCGAAGTCAGTGTCGACGGCGACGACGCACTGGTAAGGGTCTGACATGCCGAGCTTCGTCACGGTCGGTGCGCTGTCGGCGGCTCTGGCCGTCGCGCTCGGTGCGTTCGGCGCCCATGGCCTCAAACACCTGCCCGCCGATCGCCTCGGCTGGTGGGATACCGGGTCGCGCTATCACCTGGCCATGGCGCTGGCGACGGTGATCTTCGGTGTGATCCGCCTGCACAAGCCGGGCAGCCCGCTGGCGGCGCTGCTCTTCAGCCTGGGCACGCTGCTCTTCTCGGGCTCGCTCTACGCCATGGCGCTGGGTGCCCCACGCTGGCTAGGAGCGATCACCCCGCTCGGAGGCCTGAGCATGATCGCAGGGCTCGTGGCGCTGGCCTTCTCGGTGCGCTGACTCGCGCTCACGCGGCGGGCGGGGGCCGCAGCACGTGATCGCGATACTGTCCTGGATCGCCGGACTTGCCCGCCAGCGCGGCCATCGCCACGTTGTACATCTCACGCGCGGTCACGTAGTGCAGCACCCAGCGCTTGCCGTCGTTGTAGCGAGTCGTCAGCTCGCGATGCATGGCCCGCACCCCTTCACCCAGCATCGCGCGGGCCTGCGCCTCCGGAGCGCCATGCGTGTAGACCTTCACGAAGACCCACTCGGGCCGACCTTGAATCGTGATCTCCTGCTCGACCCAGGTGCGGATCCGCCGGGCACTCGGCGGGTTCGACGCCTGGAGGTTGCCCGACTCGAGACCGACGCGGCGGTTTTCGTGCGGGCCGAGCGCCAGCGGACCCTGAATCATCAAGATGCGGTCGTGCATGATCTCGCCGACGCGCGCGCGCACCCCGCGCTCGTAGGCGCGGCGGCGAGACAGGTCGCCGACCGGCCAGTAGATGCTGTTCACGATGCGTGGCTGGGACTCGTCCGGCGCTGACGGGAAGGTGAAGTCGGCGTAACAGCCTGCATCGAACAGCAGCGACACCTCGTCGTCCACGCCGCACCATTTGCCGTCGCGGCGCGCATTGGACAGGCACCAGTTTCCGTGGATGAACGCGAAGCGAGGGCGCCCGTCCGCGTCGCGCGAGAAGTGACCGTGCTGGCCGATGGTCTTGACGTAGGCATCGATGTCGCGGCGCACACCGGCAGACGAGTCGCCGTCGTGATGCAGGTGCAACTCGACCTCGCCCAGGCCGCGGCGGGTGAACTTCGCCAGCGAGTCCATCCACTCGGGAACGTACTGCTCACCCGGGAAGAAGAACGAGTGGCGCGGCGGCTTGCCGTCGGCGTCGCGAAACTCTGCCGCCAGCGCTGGATACCCGTCGGCCCAGGCCTGGACGCGCGCGTCTCCAACGGAGCGCGAGGCGTCGCCCCAGCCGGGTTCCCAGTGGTCGGTCAACGCGAACAACAGATGCCGGGGGCCGCTGGCGTGCTCGCGCCGGCGCGCGATGCGATCGCGAAGCCAGCTTCCGAGCCAGAAGTGCCGCTCGAGCGTCTGCAGCGCACGCAGCGTCATTGGCGCCACGCCTCGTCCAGCACTCGCCCCTTCATGGTCGCCGGGACCGGGGTACCGAGCAGGGTCAGCAGCGTCGGGGCGATATCGAGGTTCGAGGTGCCCTTGATCTCGACGCCACGGCGGATGCCCTTGCCGTGCAGCACCAGGAGCCCGGTCGGGTCGTGCATGCCCTGCTTCGGCGTCGGCGCGTCGGCCACGAAGAGCTCATCGAGCGTGTAGCCGTCCTTCTTGGCGTTCGGGGCACCGTCGAGGAAGTAACGGATGTCGTCGCGCTTCTTGGCGAGCCCGGCCGGAGTGACCGTGAGAACGTCGCCGGTCTCGACGACCGTGAAGACGCCCGGGTACGTCGCGTGTACGGCGCGTGCTCGCCGCAGCAGGCCCCCCACACGGGCACGCTCGGCGGCGTCGGGGATGCGAACGTTGTACTGCGGGACCATCGTCGGGACGACCTCCGTCACGCCCCGGGCCGCGAGGATGGCGAGCAAACCGTGCACGTCACGGAAGCGCAGGACGATCCTGCCTTCCGGAAAGAGCTCGGCCACGTAAGGCTTCTGTCCCATGCTCGTCGCGAGCACGATCACGGTGTCGTCGTCGACGAGGTCGAGGAACCGAGCGAGCAGCTCGTCGCAGATCTCGTAGCCGAGCTCCACGGCGCCGCCGTAGTCCTTCTTCTCCTCCGGCGTGGCCGGCGCCAAGAAGCCGGTGTCGTCGAAGGCGCGCCAGTAGTGGTGCATGTAGTGCGCGGCGTGATTCGTGTGCCACGTCGCGTAGTCGGGCCGATAGCGCCGGTACAGCATCCGAAAGAAGTCGAGGTTGATCAGCGGCTGCAGGCTGATGCGCCGCCACTTCTGCCCCGGCCGCGTCTTTTCGCGCGCGAGCTCGAAGCTGATGCGCGCGGCCGTCACCGGAGAAAGACCGAGCGAGAGCAGGCTCAGCGCCTGGCGCGCCATGTCGAACGGCCCGTCCCCGCCGGAGTTCTTGTGGTGGATCTGGGTGTACTTGCGGTTCAGCAGCTGAACCGGCGCGAGGTAGCGCGGATAGGTATCGTTCGACGGCGCGAACGGCCCTGGAACCATGAAACCCGGCACGGGCCGCGGCGGATGGGCGCTGATGCTGCCGAATACGCCGATCGTCTTGCCCGCCTCGACTGCGTAGTCCCACGTGCGCTTCGCGCGGATGGTCGCGACGTCCTGCTCGAGGACGGTCGCGCCGTGCACGGAGCAATCGACGCCAGTGTGCAGCGTGACCCAGGTTACCCACGGATCGAGGTTCGGCGGCGCGTCCACGCTCAGCGGAGCCGCGACCGCGCCCTCCGAGAACAGGCGCGCGAATGTCGGCAGCTTTCCGCGCGAGAGCATGGGATCGATGATCGTCCGCGTGATCTCGTTGAACTCGAGGAGCAGAACGCGGCGCTGTCCCAACGGCGTGCCCATCGCAACGAGCTAATCATCGAGCCCTGCGCCGGCAACGCGCCGACAGCGTGCGTAAAATTGGACCTCCTACTGAGTGAGAATCAGCGAGTGGCAGGTCCGACCACACCGAAGCGGAGGCCTGAGCATGATCTCTGGACTCCTGCCCCTGGCGTTCTGCGCGGGCTGCCCCACAAAAGGTGGAGCCCCGGGAATGAACCGGGCGCCGACCGGGTTTCCCCGGCGAACCTGCGAGGGATACTCATGCGTGGCCAGCGTCTGCTCAGGCATCTGGTAGCACTGTCGATTGCGTTTGGCGCCGGCTCTGCGAGTGCGGCCGAGCTCGCAGAGCTCCCCAGCGAGGTGCTCTCCGATCTGGTCTCGGAGGTCGAGCAATCCGATACCGACACTGACACCAAGCTCAGTGTGCTCAAGCTCCTATCGAGCGACGTGCGCGGCGACGTCCGTGCCAGCGTCGCCGAGGCCGCGGGGCACCTCTGGCCCGACAACAAGGAGGACAGTCTCGCACTCGTGCGCGCCCTGGCTCAGGACGGTTCCACCAAGGTACGCGCGGCCGCAGCCAACGGCCTCACCCGCATGCTCTACCTCGCTTCACCCGCGGAGCGCGTCGAGGTCGTCTGTACCTTCGCCGTCGCGGATGCACCCGCCGAGCGCCTCGCGCTCGCTCGCGCGCTGAGCTCGCACGTTCCCGTGCTGGTCGCCGATCTCGCGCTGGAACAACTGGCGAACGACGACGAGCCCGAAATCCGCGCTGCCGCCGTTCGCGCCGCGCTGCAGCGCATCGACGAGGCCCCCGCCACCTACCGTCGCCTCGCAGCAGAGCGGATCGCGGACCCCGACCGCAACGTGCGCCGCGCGGCCAAGCGTTTGCTCGGCCGCGCCTAGACTCGAGGCGTCAAGACGGGAGCGGCGCTCTTGCGAACGCCGCTCCGCGTTTTCAGGGACAGCCCCAGGTGTTGAGGTGAATGCCCCAGATGCTGACCATCTGCGGCGCGAAGTTGTTGGTCGTGTGGGCGCCGTAAGGGCCGTCGAGATCCAGGCGGACCGTGTTCCACTCGTTCGGCGTGAGGTGGCTGGTGGTGTTGAGCGCCGGCTCGCCAACTGCATCGTTCGCGTAGCCCTTGCCACCGTAGACGTACATCCAGGCCGTGGGGCAGTCGCCGATGTCGCCTTCCATCGAGATCTTCACGTCGGCCACGAGCTCGTAACCCGTCACATCTGCCGGAGCGGGGAACACACCAGCAAAGTCGGCCTGCTGCGCCTTCACCGAGAACGGAACCGAGATCTTCGCCACGCCGCCTTCGGCCGCATCCCAGGCGATCGTGCTCGTGTTCACGATCGTGGGACCCAGGCTGCCGCCCGGACCCGGGCTGAAGCCATCGGTGTGCTTGGCGAGCGGGCCGTAGCCCGTCGGGGTCGCCGTGAGGTCAGTGTCGAAGTTCAACAAGAAGCTCCAGTCCGTAGCGGGCGCGGGAGCCCCACCCGCACCGGCCGCACCAGCTGCACCGGCCGCACCAGCGTCGCCGCCGACGCCGCCAGCACCGGCCGCGTCAGCGCCGCCCGCGCCGCCCGCGCCACCAGCGCCGCCAGCACCGCCAGCGCCTTCGGTCTTGAGCTGCAACCGCACGTTGTCGATCAGGAAGATCGTCGGCATGACCTGCACGGGAGTGCCGCCGGTCCCAGCCGTGCCTGCGGTGCCCGCGGTGCCCGCGGTGCCGCCGGTGCCGCCGCCTGCAGTGCCGGCAGTCCCAGCCGTGCCTGCGGTGCCGCCGGTGCCTCCAGGAGTGCCCCCGGTGCCGGCACTACTGCCGCCCGAGCCACCTCCCGCGGTGGCGCCCGTACCGGCGCTGGGGAACGGTGACGGTGAGTCCGAGCTGTCGTCGCCACAGCCGACGAACGCGGCCACCAGACCGAGAGAGATCATAAGTCCAAGACGAAGACGTTGTTTCATGACTGTCCGCGGTCCCTTCGGGTGTGTTTCGTGTACCGCCCAGCCGAATCCCGTGATTTGGAGCGAACTTTCCTCCGGCGGGCAAATCGCTCGCGCACTCCGCTGCGTCCACTCGTGTCCGCCCCACCCGGAAGTGATCACGGATTCGTCGGCGCAAGCGACGAACGGGCGGCCTCAAGAACGCGAAATCACACCGCCCGGCCGGGGGCCGCTTGCTCGCCAAGTCCTGAACGCCTAAGGTTTTTGCGGTGCTCAAGAAGTACACGCTCGAGCCACTTCGTGAGCTGCGGCACGATCGCGTGGCGGAGCGCAGCCGGGCCGTGGGCGTGGCTCAGGCAGCCCACCTGGCAGCTCGCGAAGCGGCGTTCGCCGCGCGCCAGCTGCGCGAAGCCGAGCAGGCGCGGGCGCTAGCGGTACGCCAGGCCGAGCGCCAGCGGCTGGAGGCCGGCGAGGTGCTCGTGGCCGATTTGCAACAGGGCGAGCGGTACTGGGTTGGCGCCAGCGAGCGTGCGCTCGGACTGCTGAAGAACGAGGTCGGTGCCGAGCAAAAGGCTGCCACGGCGGCGGACGGAGAGCACCGCGCGCGCGGCGAGCTCGCGCAGGCCCGAGCCGACGCCGAGGCTCTCGATCGCCACCACGCCCGCTTCGCCGCCGAGCAACGGAGAAGCGCCGATCTCGCCGAAGAAGAGGCCCAGCTCGACCGATGGACCGCGGACAACTACGGCAAGCACCGCGCCTGAGCAGCGCCCGGCGCTGGCTCTTTCCGCTGGCGCTGAGCGGCATGGCCGGGCTGCTCGTATATTGCTCGGCCGCGCCACGCGGGCCCGATGTGAAGGGACCGCCGTTTGCTCCCGCGGCGGCCTCGAGCCCAGCCGCGCCGTTTGCGAGCACGGCCGCCCCGGCGCGCCCACCGGATCCGATCTCGCTCGAGACCCTGACGCCTCTGCTGGCACTGCCCGGGTACGAAGGCGCGATCGCCGCCATCGAAGCGGGCGAGCCGCGCCGCGCGCTCCAGGCGCTGGACGACGCTCGCGTCAAGAACCCTCCCCCGGCCGCGCTGAACGCACCGTTCGCCTTCGTACGCGCGCGCTTGCTCGAGCAGGCAGCCGATCACGCCGCTGCGCTCCAGGACTTCGACTACGCCGCTCGTACCGCCTGGCCGCTCGCCGCGGATGCCAAGCTGGGAGCCGCGCGGGCCTTGCTGGCGACCAGGCGCCCCGCGGACGCTCTCGCACGCATCGCGACCGTGGACGGCTCTGCCGCGCTACGCCGCGAAAAGCTCCTGCTCACGGCCAACGCCGCGCTCTCCCAGGGCGATCGCCCGGCTGGGCTTTCGGCCCTGCGCGCCTATCTCGACTCCGTGCTCACGACCGCCGAACGCGCTGCGGCCGGCCTCAGGTTAGCGAACGAGCTTTTGACGCCGACGAGCGGCGCCGTGTCGAGCGCCGAGGCGCTGGAAGCGCTGCGAGTCTCTCGCCGCATCGTGCGCGAGGCTGGCAACGACGCCGCGCTCGAGCGCAAGGGCGGCGAGCTCGCGGCGCGCGCGATCGGGCTCCTACCCGACGCCGAGCGCAGCAGTCACGCCAAGGAACCGCCGGAAGATGCGCTCGAGCGGCTGCGCGCGATGGTGGAGGCTCGCCGCCACGAAGACGCCGAAAAGGCCGCGGACGAGCTGATCGCCGCGCTCGGCAGCAAGGCCCGTTTCGAGCGCATCGGTTGCGAGGCGCAGCAGCTCCGGGCCAAGGCCATCGCCGGACAGCGCGAGTGGGGACGCGCGGTCGACACGCTGGGCGACGTGGTGCGAAACTGTGAAGCCGAGCCGGAGCTCCACGCGCGGTCACTATTCCTGCTCGGCCGCTACGCCTCGAGTGACAAGCGGCACGCCCAGGCCACCAAGGCGTACGGCGAGCTCGAGGCCAAGTACCCCGACCACACGCTGGCCGACGACGCGCGGCTGTACGCCGCGCTGAGCTACCTCGAGCTCGGAGCCGAAGCGCGGTTCACCGAGCTCTTGCAGAGCATGCCGGAGCAATATGCCAACGGCGACATGGTCGCCGAAGGCGTGTTCCGGCTCGCCCTGCGGCGCATGGACAAGAGCGACTGGTCCGGCGCTGCACGCTTGCTCGAACGCGCGGTGCGCGTGCTGAAGAACGACGCGGCGCGAGGCCCGGAGCTGGCCGGTCGGGAGCGCTACTTTTACGCTCGTGCAGAGCTCGTGGCGGGCCGGCGCGAGCAGGCGCTCGGCCTGCTGGAGGAAGTCGTGCAGAGCTTTCCGCTCTCGTACTACATGCTCTCGGCGTATACGCGGCTGCGCGAGCTCGCGCCGGAGCGAGCCGAACGCTGCCTGGCCGACACGCTGGCGAAGGCCGAGAGCGAATCCTTCGCCATCGCGGGCCGTCCAGAATTCAGCTCACCGGGCTTCGTCCGCGTGCTCGAGCTCTTGCGCGCCTCGGAGACGGCCGCAGCCGTGCGCGAGCTCGACGAGCTCGGCCTGAGCGGCTCCGACACGGCGCCCGAGCTGCTCTGGGGCGTGTCCATGGCGTACGCCCGCGCGGGCGCCTACCGCCTGTCGCACGATCTGCCGCGCCGGCGCCTGACGGATTGGCTCGCGCACTGGCCCGCCGGGCCCTGGCAAAAAGCCTGGGAGCTCGGCTTTCCGCAGCCGTGGAGCGAGCTGGTCGAGAAGGAGGCCAAGAAGAACGACGTCGAACCGGCCCTCGTCTTCGGCATCATGCGCGAAGAGAGCGCCTTCGATCCTCAAGCCGTGAGCATCGCCAACGCCTACGGCCTGATGCAGCTCATCGTGCCCACGGCCAAGCACGTCGCACGCGGCACCGGGCTGCCCTACGATCGCGAGGCGCTCAAGCGACCCGCGGTGAACATCGCGCTCGGCGCACGCGCCATGGCCCAGCTGCGCCGGCGCTTCAGCGACAATCCCCTGGTCGGCATCGCGGGCTACAACGCCGGTCCGGGCAACGCGGCCAAATGGCTCGCCGAGCGACCCAGCGCCGATTTCGATCTCTGGGTCGAGCTCATCCCCTTCCTCGAGACCCGGCGCTACATCAAGCGCGTGCTGGCCAGCCGCGCGACCTACGCTTTCATCTACAGCGGAGTCCCCGAGGCAGGAACGCTGACCTTGCCGCTCAAGGTCAAACCGCCCGCGAAGTGAGCTCGGCTGGCAGCCGCCGAGGGGGAGGACTACGGTTGGCGCATGGCACGCACCCCCTCCAACATGCTCCCGCTGGGGCACGCCCTCCCCGCCTTTGCGTTGCCCGACACCGTCTCGGGCAAGACGTTCGGCTCGGCTGATCTCTCCGGCAAGCCGTCGGTCGTGATCTTCATCTGCAATCACTGCCCGTACGTGAAGCACATCCGCAGCGGCCTCGCCGACTTCGGGCGCTGGGCACAGGAGCGCGCCGTGCCAGTGCTGGCCATCAGCTCGAACGACGTCGATAACTACCCCGACGACTCGCCCGAGATGATGAAGAAGGAAGCAGCCCAGGCCGGCTACGTCTTCCCCTACCTGTACGACGAGTCGCAGGACGTGGCGAAGGCCTTCCAGGCAGCGTGCACTCCCGACCTCTACATCTTCGATGCAGCGGGCAAGCTCGCTTACCGCGGTCAGTTCGACGAGAGCCGACCGAGCAACGGGCTGCCGGTCACGGGCAAGGACGCCCGGGCCGCGGTCGAAACGCTGCTCGCCGGCGGCAAGCCGAGCGAGGAGCAGACGCCGAGCATCGGCTGCAACATCAAGTGGAAGTGAAGCGCGGCGCCGTCGCTCTTCTGGTCCTAGGCATGCTCGCGGACTCTCCACCCGGAAGTGCCCAGACGCCGCCGATCCCGGTGGTCGATCTGCACGTCGATATCGCCTACCAGCACAACTACCAGGGCAAGCCGTTCGCCGAAGCCACCGGCCAGTACCGCGCGAGCGAGCTCATCGCCGCGGGCGTCGCCGGCGTGGTCTTGCCGCTCTTCGTCCCGCATCGCGTTTCGCCCGACGGACCGCGCGCTGCCGACTACGAGGAGTCGTACGCGCGCGTCTTCAACGAGCTCGCGCGCACCGAGCCGTTCCTCTTGCCGGGCTGTAACCCCGCTCCCGGGCGCGTGCGCACCTGGCTGGCGTTCGAGGGTGCTGCCCCGCTCGCTGACGACCCCGATCCGCAGGCCGTGCTGCGCTGGGTGGCGCGCGGCGTGCGCTCCTTCGGTCTGGTGCACACGAAGAGCAACGCGCTCGCTTCGTCGTCCAACGACACCACGCCGAGCTACGGGCTGACCGAGGCCGGACGACGCGTGGTCCACGCCGTCAACCAGTCGGGCGCGGTGGTCGACCTGTCTCACGCCTCCGACCGCGCCGCGCGCGAGATCCTCGCGCTCGGGCTCGCCGATGGCGCTCCCGTCATCGCCACGCACTCGAACGCCCGCGCCGTCGCCGATCACCCGCGCAACTTGACCGACGACCTCTTGAAGAGCGTGGCCAGGACCGGCGGCGTCGTCGGAGTGAACTTCCATTCGCCGTTTCTCGTGCGCGGACGCCCCGCCACCCTCGCCGACGTGGTGGCGCACGTCCGCCACCTGGTGCGCGTCATGGGCGTCGACCACGTCGCCGTGGGGTCCGATTTCGAGGGCGACATCACCCCGGCTGGCGGGCTCCCGGACGTCGGGGGCTTCCAGAAGCTTGCCGTCGCCCTGGAGCAGGCGGGCTTCACGCGCGCCGAGATCGAAAAAATGTTCAGCACCAACGCGCTGCGCGTTCTATGCCGAGTTCCGGCCCGGCCCTGATCGTGTTATCCGGCCGGAATTGTGACCCTCGAGAACCGTTGCCTCGACGTATTCCCCGGCTGGCTGCGTACCCTTGCTGACGACTCGCGCGCTCTGGCCGCAGTGCTGGAGAGCCCGGACGCCAGCGAACCCACCGTGCGGCGCGTCGCCGGTGTGCTGACCTACCTGTTCAAGTCGCTCGACCTCATCCCGGACGGCTTGCAGGACCTCGGCTTCGTGGACGACGCCTTCGTCTTTCGCGTAGGCGCGCGCGGGCTCGCGGCCGACGAGCTCGGCGCCGACGCCAGCGGCACGCTGT
>DATLIL010000811.1:0-2335 GCA_035539475.1 Polyangiaceae bacterium | reverse complement strand
CCCGGAAGGCCAGGCGCCCTTCGTAGCCACTCCGCAAAACACGAAAACCAGCGAGGCCGCGCAGCGGCCGAGCAGCTGGGGAGATTTCGGCATGGTTCCGGGTAGCATGCGCCGCATGGAAACGTCGCGTGCTTACGGCTTGGTTCTGCTGCTCGTGGGCGGCCTCACGGGCTGCCAGTTCTCCGCCAGCGCCTCCGCGGATGTGAAGTCGTCGGGCGACGCCAACTCCGACGCCAACGCCTCCCTGACCGAGAGCGAGTCGCCGCCGCCGAAGCCGCCGGCCCCGCAGGGCCCGATCAAGTTCCGCGAGGGCAAGCTCGACTACGAGGGCGTGATCAACTTCGAGTACAACAAGGCCGACCTGCGCACGGACGCGGATACGACCAAGACGCTGACCGAGTTCAAAGCGTTCCTCGACCAGCACCCGACCGTGAAGATCGAGATCGAGGGCCACACCGACTCGCGCGGCTCGGACGACTACAACCGCGACCTCTCGGACCGGCGCGCCGCCAGCGTACGCAAGTGGCTGACCGGCAACGGGGTGGCCGAAGATCGCGTGACCTCCGTCGGCAAGGGCGAGGACCAGCCGCAGGTGCCCGAGCCCGCTGACTGCGACGACAAGGTGCCCGCCGACAGCGCGCCCTGCGAAGGGCCGTGGGCGAAAAACCGCCGCGTCGTTTTCCAGGTGACGGGCGGCGCCGAAACGTTGCCGCAGGAGGAGCCAGCGCCGGCACCGGCGCCGGTGGCGGAACCAGCGCCCGCGCCGCCTCCGCCCAAGGAGAAGTGCCCCTGGCTCTGGGGCGGCCGGATCAACGCTTTCGGGCCGAACTCCTGGGTCACCTTCGAGGGCGCTACTCAGCCCGGCATCTGCTGGCTGGAGCTCAGCGTCGGCGTGGGCATCGGCGCGAACGACGCCGGCGCCGAGACCATGACCGAGTCGGCGGACGGCCACTACGGCTCGCTCACCGTGCCGCTGCGCGGCCGCTTCTGGTTCATGGATCGACACTCGTTGATCGGCGATCTCGGCGTCGGTTTCACGCACTACTGGATCTCGGCGGATCTCGAGGACGCCGTCGGCGTTCAGGGCAGCTACGAGCGCAACACGACGCCGCTCATCGGCCACCTCGGTCTCGGTTACGGCTTCCGCCCGAACCACGCGCAGGCCGGTCCGCGCCTGGCGCTGATCCTCGGTGGTCTGATGCACTTCAGCGATCTCGCCGCCTCGAGTGTCGACACCGACATGGGCTTCGCCAACGCTGCCGCCATTCAGGCCGCCCTCGACGACGAGACCGACAAGCTCACCGACCTCGAGCCCTACGGCGAGCTCTCGTTCGGTTGGTTGTTTTGATTCGATCAGGCGCCGGACTTGCCCGCCGGCGGTGGTCGCGAGAGACGCTGGCGCATCTGCGCTCTGGCGCGCGTTACCCGAACCCGCAAATTGCCTTCTGACACACCGAGCTCGAGCGCAGCTTCACGCGCCGAGAGGCCGCGGACGACGTGGAGCAGGAAGGCATTCCGCAGCGTATCCGGGAGCTCGCCGGCGGCCTGTTCGAGGGCACTCGCACGCTCGCGGCGCAGCTGCAGCGCGTCGGGCTCCGGCAACGGCGCGTTGCCGCGCAGGTCGACCAGAGCTCGGCTCTTCAGCGCCTCGCGCAGCTGATGGCGACGCGCGAGGTTGTACGCGATGCCGCACAGCCACGTGCTCTCGCTCGACGAGCCACGGAACTTCTTCCAGTTCGCGAAGGCGATGACGAACGTCTCGTGGGTCAGGTCTTCGGCGAGCGGCTCGAACGAACGCCCGACCAGGCGGCGCAGGTACTGCAGCACCTTCATAGAGTTCCGCTCGTAAAGGCCCTGCCAGGTAAAGCTCTCCCCGGTCTCCTCCGGGAATTCGCTCGTTTGCGATCGAAGCATGCAGCGTCTCCGCAGCGGCACGTGAGACAGCGTCGCGGCTGCAAAATCACAGTCGCGTGCCGCCCAAGATGAGGCTTCGTGGGGCCGTCGCTTCACTGTGGCTCGCGGCGTCCAAATCCGATCAACGAGCAGAGCTCGACGGAGCACCTATCGGCGTGCTGCCTGCCGAAATCGAGAACCGGTTACGATCGCACTGTCGAGCACCGCAACATCAGCCACACATGGCCGAAACGTGGCGCGGATCGCTGACGACTACGCTATTGCTGCACGCTCCGAATGCACCTATGCGTGGCGCCGGAAGGAGTGATGGACATGCGTGTGGGAGCGACGTGCTGGCATTTGGGCGCCATCGGGGTCTGGCTCGTGTTCAGTGCCTGTTCCGACGAGGCCGAGCCGAAGGCGGACGCCGCCGCCGGCAGCG
>DATLIL010000810.1:0-14561 GCA_035539475.1 Polyangiaceae bacterium | reverse complement strand
CCCCCTGAGGTCTCACCACCGGCTGAACCGTCGGAGCCGTCCGCACCGCCCGCGCCGCCGACGTCGAGCACGGACCCCGACGACGCAGCGGCGGGAGCCGCGGCCGCCTATGTCGTGATCTTGCGCGCTCGAGAGGCGGCCCAACGGGCACAGCTGACCGCCGCGGACAGCAATTACTGATGATCACGCTATTCGCCGAGCATCTCTGGGACAGTCCCTTCGTCTACACCGTGCTGGTGGCGCTCGAAGAGAAGCGCGCGCCCTACCGTCTGGAAGTGCTGAACCTGGCTCAGGGACAGCAGCGTGCGGCCGCGTATCAGTCGGCTTCGCTGACCGCTCGCGTACCCGCGATCTTGCACGACGGTTTCTGGCTCAGTGAGTCGTCGGCCATCATCGAGTACCTCGAAGGGGTATTCCCGGCGCCAGCCCTGCTGCCTGCCGACCTCAAGGAGCGCGCTCGCGCGCGGCAGATCCTCGCCTGGCTACGCTCGGATCTGCATGCCCTGCGCCGCGATCGCTCGACCGAGACCATGTTCTACGCGCGAGCCACGGAGCCGCTCAGCGCCGCCGGGCAAGCCGACGCCGACAAGCTCGTGCGCATCGCCAGCGAGCTCCTCGGCGGCGGTCGCCAGTACATCTTTGCCGACTTCGGCATCGCCGACGCCGATCTCGCCTTCATGCTGGGACGCCTGCACCTCAACGGCGACCCGCTGCCGGAGGCGATCGCGCGCTACGTGGAGCGCGTATGGCAGCGGCCGAGCGTGCAGGTCTTCGTGAGCCAGCCGCGCCCAGCGACGCCGCGCTAGGCTCGAGGCAGCTCGAGCCCGAAGTACTGCCGCGCGTTCTCGAAGCAGACGTCCGTGACCAGGCGCCCGAGCGCGCTCTCGTCGTCGGGCAAGAGCCCGCGCTTGGCCTCGTTGCCCAGCAGGTTGCAGAGCAGGCGGCGGAAGTATTCGTGACGCGAATAGGAGACGAAGCTGCGCGAGTCGGTCAGCATGCCGACGAAGCGCGCGAGCAGCCCCATGTTGGACAGCGCGTCGATCTGCCGCTGCATGCCGTCGAGCTGATCGAGGAACCACCAGGCGCTGCCGTACTGGATCTTGCCCGGAACGGAGCCGTCCTGAAAGTTGCCGATCATGGTGGCCATGACCTCGTTGTCGGCGGGGTTCAGGTTGTAGAGGATGGTCTTGGCCAGCCGATCGCTCTCGTCCAGGCGGTCGAGAAAGCGCGCCAGCGGACGGGCTTGCTCGAGGTCCCCGATCGAGTCGAAGCCGGTGTCGGGGCCGAGCTTACGGCGCTGGCGGGTGCTGTTGTTGCGTTGCGCGCCGAGATGAAACTGCTGCGTCCAGCCGCGCTCGTGATCGAGCAGCGCGAGATCGTGGAGCAGCGCCGACTTGAACTTGAGCGCGGCCGCGGCGTCGAGCTCGTGTCCACCGCGCGCGCGCGCGAAGGCGGCCTCGACCTCGCCCGTGCCGTAGTCCTCGGCGTACAGCCTCTCCAGGCCGTGATCGGAAAGCCGGCAGCCGAGCTCGTGGAAGGCGCGGTGGCGCACCTCGAGCGCTGCCAGGAGCTCGGCGTAGCTCGCGATGGAGCGGTCGCTGACGGCCTCGAGCCGCTCGACCCAGCGATTCCACTCCGCGGGCTCCTCGACCCCGAGCGCCTTGTCGGGCCTCCAGGTCGGATAGACACGCGTGTGCGCGGCGCCGGGCGAGCTCGCGCACGCCTGGTGGTGCTCGAGTGAATCGCCGGGATCGTCGGTGGTGCAGACCACGACGACCCTGAAGTGCCGGAGCAGCCCCTGCGCGCTCAGATCACCTGCCGCGAGCCGCTCGTTGCAGAGGTCGAAGACGTGACGAGCGCTGTCGGGACCGAGCAGGCGGTCACGAACGCCGAACGGATTCTTGAGCTCGAGGTGCGTCCAGTGCCACAGCGGATTGCGCAGCGTGAAAGGCACGGTGCCGGCCCAGGCCTCGAACTTTTCCCAGGCGCTGGCGTCCCCCGTGATCAGGCGCTCGTTCACGCCGTTACTGCGCATGGCACGCCACTTGTAGTGGTCGCCGTCGAGCCAGAGCTCACTGATGCTGGCGAAGCGATGATCCTGCGCCAGGCGCTCGGGCGACAGGTGGCAGTGGTAGTCGTAGATCGGCTGCTGCGCGGCGTGGCCGTGATAGAGCCGGCGCGCGAGCTCGGTCTCGAGCAGAAAGTCTTCGCTGTAGACGCCGGGAGCGCTCATCACCCGCTCAGCGCAAGACGCGCCCGGAGCCGTCGCCCTGGAGCAGGCGCTCGACCTCGGCCGCGGAAACTCGGTTGAAGTCCCCGGGAATGGTCTGTTTCAGGGCGCTGGCGGCCACGGCGAACTCGAGCGCCTGATCCGGCAAGCGACCGGCGAGGAGGCCGTGGATCAGACCCGCGGCGAAGCTATCGCCCCCGCCGATGCGGTCGACCAGGGTGACGTCGTAAGAACGGCTGACGTGAAAGGCATTGGCGTGGCGGTCGTAGAGCGCCGCGCTCCAGCCATTCTCGCTCGCCGATTTGCTCTCGCGCAGCGTGATCGCCACCAGCGCGGGTCCGAACTCGCGGCTGACCCGCTCGGCCACCGGTCGGTAACGCTCGGCGTCGACCTTACCGCCGTGGACGTCGACCTCCTCGACCTCCACGCCGAGCACCTTCTGCATGTCCTCCTCGTTGGCGATCAGCACGTCGACGTTCGACATCAACGGCTTGACCACGGCCTGGGCCTGCTCCGGCGTCCACAACTTGGCGCGGTAGTTCAGATCGAAGCTGACGAGCAGGCCGAGAGACTTGGCCGTGATCAGCGCTTCCTTGACGCAGGCGGCGGGCCTGGGCCCGAGCGCCGGCGTGATGCCGGTGGTGTGAAACCAGTGGGCGCCGGAAAAGAGCACCGGCCAGCGTATGCTCGCCGGATCGAGGTCGGCGATGGCCGAGTGGGCGCGATCGTAGATCACGACGCCGCCACGCTGACTGGCGCCCGTCTCCGCGAAATAGATGCCGACGCGATCACCGCCGCGCTGGATGTGCTCGATGCGCACCCCCTCGGCGCGCAGGCTCTTGATCACGGCCTCGCCCACGGCGTGGGCCGGCAGGCGCGTCACGTAGTGGCTCTCGTGCCCGAAGCGCGAAAGGCTGACAGCTACGTTGGCCTCGCCGCCGCCAAACGTGGCGCTGAACTTCGGCGACTGCAAGAAGCGCTCGAAGCCCGGCGGGCTGAGCCGCAGCATGATCTCTCCGAAGCAGACGACCTTCTTCATCAGGTCATCAACTCTAGCAAACTAGCGCTCGCTGAGGGGCACCACGCGGAACGGATCTTCCCCCACTGGGCGACCTCGCTCGACCAGGAGCAGGCGCATGGTTTCTGCGCCGAGGGCCTCGCGCAGCACGGCGGCCGCGCGCTCCGGCGAGACGTCGCCGCAGGTGTAGAAGTCGACCGCCGCGTAGCCGGTCTCGGGCCAGGTATGCAGGCTGAAGTGCGATTCTTCGATCACGAACACGCCTGTCACACCGTGCGGGCTGTAGGGGTGCAGCACCTCGGCGACGACGGTTGCGCCCGCCTCGGCAGCGGCCCGGCGCAAGATCGCGCGCAGACCTTCGGCGTCGTTCAGCAGCGCGCGGTCGCAGCCGTGGAGCTCGACCAGGAGGTGGCGGGCACGGGTGTCCACGCGCGGCGTTATGCCGCTAGCCCGCCGCCCCGGCAAGGCCCAGCACCGAACGCAGCAGCGCGCGCGGGTTGATCCTACCCCGGTAGACGTAGAGCGCCGCCGACTCGTGCTCCTCGAGCAGCTCCTCGCTGACACGCAGGCGCGAGCTCAGGGCGAACACGATGCGCTGGCACAGGCCGCGCTCGACCAGCTCGATGCGCTTCCAGACACTGTCACGGCTCCAGAACCCGAGCAGCTCCACGTACACCGGTTCCTTCTGCTTCCCTACCCTGATGGCCAGGTCCGGGACACACAGCCCGAGGCCGGGCAGCTCGAGGATGTGGCTCGCGACCTCGGCGCGAACGCCGCTGTCCGGCGCGTTCAGGGCCGTCAGAAGCTCGGCCACCTCGTCGCGCAGAGCGGGCTCGGCAGCGCCGGAGCTCCCGCCCAGGGCGCGGTGCCGGAACACGAGCGGCGCGCTGCCTTCGCGCAGCTGCACCAGGGCCACGAGCTCGAGATCGCCCGCGGCTTCCAGCGCCGGCAGTGTGAGCGCGAGCTCGAGGCCGTACTTCGACACGCTGTCGAACAGGCTGTAAGGGCCGTCGATCTCGATGCGGTAGCGACCGTCGGGCAGCCGTTCGATGCGGTGCAGCAGCTGGCGGAACTTGAGCTTGCGGAAGAGCACCCGGTAGGCGTCCGGCGTCTGGCAGCGCACGGTCGCGGTCACCTTCACCGCGCGCAGCAAGAGCGCCTGCACCTGCGCGCGCTCGTACTCTTCGAGCAGGTGCTCGGCCGAGGCGACGTGACACGAGAGCAAGCGGTGCGCGCCGCGCAGATCGGCGTAGAGCGCGGCCTCGAGCTCCGCCGCGCCGACGCCACGCGAGGCCGCGACCTCGCCAAGCAGCTTTTCTCGCTCGAATTCGCTCTTCTGGCGCAGCTCGGCGGCGCGCAGGAAGATCTCGGCGCGGAGCTCGCTCGGCTCGAGCGCCGAGACCATCTCGAACTCGCAGGTGTCCTCCACCAGCTTGCACAGCCCCGCGAACACGCGCTTCTCCCTCGGCGCCACCGGGATGGCGCGCAGGGCCCGCTCGAGCTCCTCGCGCGGCTTACCCACGCTCGCACGCGCCTCGGCGCCGAGCAGCGCGCCGAGCTCCAGCGCCCGCGTGCGCAGGGCCGCGCCGAGCGGCGCGAGCATGAGCTCGCCGTTCTTCTTCTTGGTGCGGACGTGCTCGAAGCTCAGCATCAGCGGTAGGCCACGTGCGCGCGGCGGCGCTCGCTGGTGTAGGACTCGGCCGTCCCCGACGAGACGAGCTCGTAGAGCACGGCTTGTTTGTCGCCCTTGCGCCGCAGCACGCGCCCGAGCCGCTGCACGTGCTCGCGCACCGAGCCGCTGCCGCTGATCACGATCGCCACGCTGGCGTCGGGCACGTCGACACCCTCGTTCAGCACCTTGGAGGTGGTGATGGCGCTGTACTTGCCCTCGGCGAAGCGCGAGAGGATCTCACTGCGCTCCTTGATCTTGGTCTGGTGCGTGATGGCCGGAATCAGGAAGCGCCGCGACACCTCGTAGGCGGTCGCGTTGTCCTGGGTGAAAATCAGGCTGCGCTCGTCACGGTGCAGATCGAGCAGCATTTCCACGGTATCGAGCTTGGCGCCCGCCGCAAAGGCGAGCTCGCGCTGCCGGCGGTACGCCTTCATCGCGCGCTGGCCAGCCTCGCTACGCGCCGAGCGCATGATGAAATCGTTCCAGCCCGACGTCTGGCTCATGCGGATGCCTTGCTCGCGCAGGAAGCCGGTGTAGAGCTTGCGCTCGGCCTCGTACTCCTCGCGCTCCGCGTCGCTCAGCGGCACGTCGATGCGCACGGTCTCGTATTCGGCCAGGTACTCGCCGCTGAGCTCGACGATGCTCTGGCGGTAGACGACCGGGCCGATCAGGCGATCGAGCTCGCTCTCACGGCCGTCGGGGCGCTCGGGCGTGGCCGAGAGACCGAGCCGGAACGGCGCCAGGCAGAGCTCGGCCGCGAGCCGGTAGCTGCCGCTCGGCAGATGGTGGCACTCGTCGAACACGACCAAGCCGAAGCGAGCACCGAAGTGCTCCATGTTCAGGTAGGCCGAGTCGTAGGTCGTCACCGTGAGTGGATGGAGCTCGTAGTGGCCGCCGCCGACGATGCCCACCTCGCAGGCGAAGCTCGTGCGCAGGAGGTCGTACCACTGGCGAACGAGATCGAGCGTGGGCGCGACCACGAGAGCGCTGCGCTTGCGATCGGCAATGCACAGCACCGCCACGTGGCTCTTGCCGGCGCCCGTCGGCAGCACCACGACGCCGCGGCCGGAGCTGCGCCGAAAGGCCTCCAGCGCTTCGGTCTGAAACGGACGCGGCTCGCGGTGCACGCACAGCCGAGACGAGAGCTCCTCGTAGCGACGTGCCGTGTCTTCATAGGCGATCCCGGCCTTGCGCAAGGCGAGCACCACCTCGGCGTAGCAGAGCGCGGGTGCGCGGTAGCAGGCCGTGCGTTCGTCCCAGACCAGTGAGCTCGGCAGCTCGCAGGTTCCCCGCGGAAGCTCGCGCAGCTCCAGCGTGCCGGAAGCAAAGGCGAGCTTCGCCATCTCCGCTCAGGGCGCGGCGGCGCCGCCCATCAACTCCTGGGGAACGTGCCAGACGAGCTCACCCATGAACACACCATGGCGCTCGCGCAGGCGCACCTTCGTGGCCGAGCAGTTCGACATGCGCACGATGCAGGCGCGCGGCACGGGCTCGCAGATCATGGCCTTCAAGAGCTGGAAGTTGAAGCCGCCGTGACCCACGAGCAAGATCCGGTCTTCCAGCAGGCGGTGCGCGTCTTCGAGCTTGCGGCGCAGGCCGCGCACGCGCTCTTGCACCGCCTCGTAGCTCTCGCCGCCAAACTCCGAAAAATCTCCGATTTCCGTCACGTGACGCTCGGCGAAGCGCGGAAAGCGCGCCACGATCTCTTCCTGCACCAGGCCTTCGAGCGCGCCCGCAGTAAGCTCGATCAAAGCGGGTTCTCGCTGCGGCGCCGGACCGCCGGTGCGGCTCACGATGATCTCGGCGGTCTGCCAGGCGCGCTGCAGCGGCGAAACGTAGACCCGGCTCCACTCGATGCGCTGGGCCACGAACCAGTCCCCGAGGATGCGCGCCTGCTCGCGCCCGCGCTCGTTCAGCGGGATGTCGAGGTGACCCTGCATCCTCGCTTCCGCGTTGGCCGCGGTCTCTCCGTGCCGGGCGAGCACTATCTCCATGACTTCTCGCCATCGCCTCGCATAATGGCGACCGAGAGGCAACTTGGTCGACATCCACATCGATTACCTGGGCGAGCTCCACTGCCGGGCCGAGCACGGCCCCTCGCGAAAGCTGCTCGAGACCGACGCCCCCGTGGACAATCACGGCCGTGGGGAGTCGTATTCGCCCACCGATCTGCTGGCCACGGCGCTGGGCACCTGCATGGCCACGGTCATGGGCATCAAGGCCCGCGCACGCGGCTTCGACCTCGAGGGCATGCACGTCCACGTGAAGAAGCTGATGACGACGAGCCAACCGCGGCGGGTGGCGAGGCTCGAGGTCAGCCTGCGCGTGCCGGTCCAGGTGGGCGAACGAGCCGGAGAAGCCGGCCGCGCGGAGCTCGAGCACGCGGCCAACACCTGCCCGGTTCGACTCAGTCTGCTCGACGCGATCGAAGTCCCGGTCGTCTTCGACTGGGAGCTACGGTAGCTCGGCGGCGCCGAGGCTGCCGACGCAGGCGCTGCCCCGACGATCGTCGAAACAGCGCACGTCGGAGAGACTGTCTGCGCCGAGGTGCGAGGCGGCGATGCGCAGCGCGTTGGTGAGCTCGGCGGCATCACACTCGTGGTTGTCGCAGCGCGCTTCCATGTCACCGAGATCCTGGAGCTGCGGCGGCTTCTGGCCGCTGCGACCGACCTCGCCCGGAGTTCTCTTCGGCCTGGCGTAGGGCATACGGGAGTCGAAGCTCAGCTTGATCACCCAGCTCGACGACACGTTGGGTTCCTCCAGGTGCGCGACCTCGTCGGGGCCCGGCGCCGGCGCAGACTCGGCCGCTGCCTTCGCCTCCGGGCGTCGTGTCACGAGCATGTCGTCGCCGGGGCGGACGACCTGGGCCTCACAGCTGCGCTCGCGCTCCGTCCGGCTGCACTCGCGCTTGGCCAGGAACTCCCCGCCCACTTCGGCGGCGCGTTCGCGCAGAGCGCGATCGAGTCGCGCCACGGAACAGTCCACGTTGGCGAGAGGCTCCTCGACGAGCACCTGGTAGTCGCGCGGGCTCGTGCAGCGCGCCGAGACGCGCCCGAGGCGCTCGTAGCCGGGCGGCACTGCGTCGAGCGTCTGCACCCGAGCGGCGCTGGTGAGGGGCCGCTCGCGGGTTCCGGAATACGACGCACCGGGTGGACTTCCGCAGGCGGTGGCAGTCAAACAAGCAATCAGGAGCCAGCGCGGCATGGATATTCGGTAACGCTCCTCGCAAAAAAAAGAAAGCGCAGCAGGTTTCCCTGCCGCGCTTTCCCATCTTGTGCGTTCGTGGTGTCGGCGAGAGCCGGGCACCGTGAACGGGCTGGATCAGCCAGCGCCGCCAGCGCCGCCGCCGCCGACCGCGGGCTCGCCGCCAGCGCCGCCGCCGCCGACCGCGGGCTCACCGCCAGCGCCGCCGCCGCCGCCGGTCTCACCGGCCGAGCTGCCGCCCGAGCCGCCCTTGCCGGCAGTGCCGCCGGAGCCGCCCTTGCCTGCCGAGCCGCCCTTCGAGGAGCCAGCGGTACCGCCTGCTGCCTCTCCGTCTTCGTCGTCGTCGCCGCAGCCGACCAGCGCGCAGCTGGTGCCGAGGGCAACCACCGCGAGCAGGCTAGTTAGCTTCTTCATTCTAATTTCCTCCGAATAACCTAGGTCAATTTACCGGTTGGGCCAGGTAAGCCCGCCGCCCTCTGTGCACGAACCATGCCTTGCGACGCGCCCTCTAACCCTCTAGCACTACTAAGTCTCAAGAATGATTAAGTGATCTCCGTCCTGATGGGCCATCGAAACCCAATAGGTCTAGCGACTCACCAGGACTTCCGTGTCATAGCCGCGCCTTCTACGACGAGCTGCGTTACAAGGCAATGGAATTACTGCCGGAACCCCGCGAACTCTCACGGGAAACAGAGTGAAAGTTGCCCCACTTGATTGGGCAATGACTCAACATTGCACGTATTTTCGCGCAGGCGTCACAGCCGGAACCGACGCGCGGCGTCAAGTTACGCCTCACGTAACGGATTACTGCTCGATCGAAACGTGCCTACAAGGTCATACGGACAGGGGTATGACTCTCGTGTCGCAGTTTGAGCCCCTCACGGCCTCCGTTGCGGACTACGCGCGATCGCTAGTCCCGGTGGCCGAACGACCCTCGGTGAGCTGCATCGTTCCCGGCGCGAGGTGGAGCGGAACGATGCCCACCGGACCGACTCGATTCTTGGTGAGCACCAGCTCCGCGCCCCACTCCCCCTCCTGGCCCGTGGCCATGCGAACGATGCGGGCGCATGCGGTCGCGGCAGGGGCGACGAGATCGGTATGGCGGTCCAGGCAGGTGCAAATCACTGCCGCGCCTCGCTCCGCCAGTGCGCGCAGAGCAAAGGCCGCGTCGAGCACCCGCGTCTCGACGTCCGTCGCACCTTGCTGAGTCGGGTCGGCGACGGCCGCCTCGAGATCGTCGACCACGACGACCAGCCGCTCGTGGCGTGCCCAGAAAGCACCGAGTCGGTCGCCGAGCGAATGCAACGGAGCGCTGGCGCTGATCCGCCCGAGGTGCAGGAAGCCCCCGACCTTCTGGTGAACGGTCTCGACGGCCGAGTTGACCACGCGCCGCGTCTCATCGTGCGCGAACGCCTCCCCGGTCCAGATCGTCGCGTAGGAGATGCGGGCCGCCGGATACTCCCGGTTGATGGCGCGAGCCGCCAGACGGGCCACGACCTCGGTCTCGTCCAGGGTAACGCTCGTCACGATGACGCCTGCCCTCGTCCGCGCAGCCATGTAGGCGATGAGCAGGCTCAGCGCCGTCCGGCCTGAGCCTGGCTGTCCGGACAGTGAAAGGACCGTGCCGGCGCGGAGGCCGCCCCCGAGCATGGTGTCCAGTCCCTTCAGTCCGGTGGGAGTGACAGGGACGGGCGCACCAAGCCGGGTGGCGACGTCGACCTGAATGCTGGCGAGCGAGAGCGGCAGCGTGGACGGATGCGCGGGTTTCTCCGGCGTCACGCCCACCAGCATACTCAATCGCTGGCCTGCGAGGATAACGGGGTTGCCAGGTTCCCGGAGACCGAAAACTTCCTGTCCGATTGGACGACCCAGACAGCGGCCCAATCTGCGACAGGACGCCGTGGAAGTTGACCTGAAGTGGCTATTGCGGCGGCACGAGCCAGCGTACGATGCCCCGTCATGCCCAAGGGCCAAGCTTCGTCCACTTCCGAAACCAAGTCGCAGCTGAAGACAGGAGCAGAGAGGTTCCTCGCGCAGGCCGTCGGGCGTGCGCTCGATGACCACTGGCGTACTCCCGAAGACTTCTTACGTCACTTCAAGCCGCTCGACATCATGACCGGGCTCGAGAAAGCCCCCGACCTGCGCGCGACGCTGCTGGTCAAGGGAGCCGGAGTCCACGAGAAGATTGCCCGCAAGAAGTCGACCAGCTCGGCCGCGGAAGATTTGCGCATCGCGCTCGACGAGCAAGTGACGTCGCCAGCGGAGGTTCTGGCGCTGTTTCCCGCTGACGATCGTGTTCGCTTCCTCGAGCGCCAGAAGCTTTGGGCATTCGTCACCGAGGATCAGTTCTGGACGAACGAGTCGCAGAAGGACCGTGGCTTCGATCGCATGGCCTTTTTCCTCAACACGGCCCTCGGCGAGTCGCTCATCACCCTGCAGGACCTGACCGACGGCGTGACCTTCGAGACGATTTCCAAGCGCCTGCCCCTGGCCGAGCTGCAGAAGGTCGTGCTCCACGCCCTGAAGACTGGACGCGGCAAGTCGCCGCTATCCGAAGAGAGCCTGCTCGAGGTCGTGCCGCTGCGCGATCTCATCAGCTACATCCCGCTCGATCACATCTGGAAGCGCGTGGTCGTCGCCAAGGTGGCGCAGCCGGCCGGCTTCACCGCTGGTGCAGGCGCGCCGGGCGAAGAGACCGGATGGGATTCCTCTCCGGGTGCGGAGAGCAAGGCCGCCAAGGCCGAGCACAAAGCCGAGCCCAAGGTCGAGAAGGTCGAAAAGCCCGAGAAGGTCGAGAAGGTCGAGCGCGTCGAAGCCAAGCCGGCGCCCAAGGCCGAGGAACCCAAGCCCGCCGAGCCGGTCCAGGCCGAGGCCGCTGACACCGACGCCCCGGGCGAGGACAAAGCCGAGCGTAGCTCGCCACCGCCCAAGCCGATCCGCGAGTCGCTCCCCCCCACGGGTGAGGACGTCGATCAGCTGCTGCACTCGAGCCGCAGCGCACCGGAGGAAGAAGCTCGCCGCAGGGTCACCGATCGCTTGCGCGCGATCAACCGCCTGCCTCCCCGTCACGAGGATCTGACGACCGCGATCATGCTCTCGATCGAGAGCATGTACGCCGATCTACTCTCGGCCTCGACCGACGAGGCGCGCGAGATGTGCATTCGCGAATCGTTCCCGAACGATCAGCAGCTGGCGGCCGCGCTGCTCGCGCTGATCGAGCTCCTGGATCCGAGCATCGACGTCAACGATCCGGTGATCAAAGACGCCGACGCCGACTCGCTGATCAAGGTCGTGCTGTTCGAGGAGCGCCATCGCTACGAGCAGGCTCACCCGTCGGCGCGCCCGGCGTCGTCGGTGCGCCCGCCACCTCCGCCGCCAGCTGGCACGAAGAGCGGCCGCGCCCTCACGCCGCCCCCGCTGCCGCGGGTCGCGCCGCCTCCCCTCCCCGACAAGCGCTGAGCTCGAGCCCCTAGCGGGGCTCGAAGCACCAAACGCTGGCGCTGGGCATGCCAATACCCTCGACCATGCGCCAGCCGCGCTGCGCGGCAGCGTTCGCTTTGGTCTGCAGATCGTTCACGTCCGAGGCGTGGAAGCAGAAGTACCCGGCCGGGCGAATCTTTTCATCGGCCTGGGCCGAGCTGACGGCGCCGAGGACTGTGGCTGTCGCGGCGCCGAGCGTGAAGGCAAGGGCAACGCTTAAGAGCTTGTGGTGAGCCATGCTCACCACGACAGCTCAGGCACGCCCTGCAGGCAACGATCCAGCGCCAAAAGCCCAAGGCGGTGCTGATTTTCCGCGCATTGCCGAGCGCCGCAGGCGACGCAGAGTGTGACGACGATGACCGCTGTCTGGTTCAATCGCAGGGTTCAGGACGACGAAGAGCGCCGTGCCCGGCTCTACGCCGGCGAGATCTTCGTCTACGACCGCCTCGTCCCGGCCGTGGAGTTTGCCGCGTTCACGCGCGAACTGGTGGAAGAGGCCTTCGCTCCACACGACCCGCTCACGGTGCACGAAAAGCTCGGCCCCGCGGAGCTCGCTCCCCTGCTCGGCAAGCTCAAGCCGGCCTTTACCCACCACAAGAAGGGGCACGCGCTCGTCAACGCCATCCTCGAAGAGCTCGGCGTCGATCTCGACGACTGTCACATCGACGTCCCCAAGATGCGGAGCGCTTACCCGACCTGGTCGCTGACCAAGGGCATCGCGTTCGCCTTCGGCGGGCACCGCGACACCTGGTACGGCGCGCCCCAGGCGCAGATCAACTGGTGGCTACCGGCGTACCCGCTGGCTGCTGACAACGCGATGGTCTTCTACCCACGCTACTTCGAGAGCGCGGTGGCGAACGACTCGGAGAAGTTCAACTACTACCAGCGGAACCTGGAACGCAGGAGCGTGGTGCAGTTCATCCAGGAGGATCCGCGGATCCAGCCGAGCGCGACCGGCATGGGCGCCGACGAGCCGAGCTACCGCTTGCTGCCTCCGGTAGGCGGCCTGATCGTCTTTTCCGGAGTACAGCTCCACGCCACCTCCACGACCGCGACGAGCGGGGCTCGGTACAGCATGGACTTCCGGACGGTGAGCCGCCGCGACGTGGAGCGCGGCCTCGGTGCTCCAAACGTCGATGCGCGCTGCGTGGGCACGGCGCTCCGCGACTTCCGGCGCGGCAGCGACGGCACGCCGATGCCCGAGGAGCTCGCGCGCAAGCTCGATCCCGTCGGCCCGCGCGAAGGCGAGGTCGCCGTGTTCAGACCCGAAGCGCCGCTGAAGGCCGGCTGACTGGCGAAGGCCTTTCGGGCTCTGGCCCCGCTGAACTCACTTCAGCGGGGCGAGATTTTGTGCCGACGGAGGGAGTCGAACCCCCATGACCTTGCGGTCGCGTGGACCTGAACCACGTGCGTCTGCCAGTTCCGCCACGTCGGCTTTTCGAGGGGCCCGGTATCTAGCTCATCGCCCCGGGGCTCTGCAAGCCCGAGCGCTCGCTTTCGACGACCCGGCCCTAGAGCAGGCCTAGCCGGCGGCGGATGTTCATGGCGGTTTCGCTGACCCAGAACCGCACCAGATCGGGGGCGAGGCGGGTCGGATCCACGCCCAGCGCCGACGGGTGTTGCTTGAGCAGGGTGATGGCGCCGTTGAGATCGTCGCCGACGAGCAGGGCCGCGCGGGCCGCCGTGGTGCGCTGGCGCGCGAGCCACTCGGCCACGTTCGGGCGCTCACCGGCGGCGTAGTCCCGGGCGGCGTCTTCGATGGCGCCGCGACCGAGCCAGGGCAGCGTACGACTGACCTTGCGGGCGAGCTGGTTCAAGTACTCCTCGTCCCCGGCGCCCGAGCCGAAGGCGGGATCGACGATGCGGGCCCCAGCCGCCAGGAGCAGCTCGAGCTCCTTGGCCTCGAGCTTGTCGATGACCGACAGCCGCCGCGCGATGTTGGCGAAGACGCGAGCGAGCAGCATGACCTGCTGCGGCTCGGTCAGCGTGCCGAACATCGGCGGCACCAGGACGACGATCGGGTCGTCGAGCTCGACCTCGACGGTGGGCGCCGAGTACTGGTGCGCGTAGAGATCGTAGTCACTGACGCCGAAGATCTGCGCCACGCGATCGCAGAGCAGGCGCAGCGGATGCCCCGACTTGCTCGTGATCCGATCGCGAGTCGAGAGACCGTAGCGTTCGAGCTCGGGCGGGTAGACCTTGCCGAGACCGTCGACCAGCATCGAAAGCAGCCGCGTCGCCCCGTCGTTCGACGGCACGAGCCCGACCGACTCGAACTCGCCGCTGTCGAAGGAGCGCGCCGGCGACATCCCCGGCCGCGGCTTGCGCATCAGGATGGAGCCCTTGTCGAACTCGCTGGCCAGACCGAGCGGCACGAGCGGGATCAGCGCCAGGCCGGATTCGGACGGGCGCTTGAGCGCGTCGAAGGACTCGGACAGCTTGCGGAAGACGCGCTCCCGGCGCACATCGCCCTCGAGCGCACGGTAAAGCGCCGGGATGGCGCGCGCGTGTTTGCCGGCGGCCACGAGGCGCAACCCGAGCTCCTCGTGCAGCGCGGGATCCGATGCGATGCTCAGGCCACGTTCGAGCGCCGCCACGGCTTGATCCGGCTGCTTGAGCTCGTCACCTTGCACTCGGGCGAGCTCCTGGAACACGGGAACGAGCTTGGGATCACTGCCTCGAGCCTGCTCCAGGTAGCGCGACAGCGCGCCGGCATAGTGGCTGAAGGTCGGGCTGTCCGGCTTCCTGTGTTTGTCGCGGACCAACTCGAGCAACTCGGACGCGGCGGGTCCCTCGAGCCCGGCGAGCGCCACGGCTTCTTCGTAGGCCTGCCCGGCGGCGCCGAGACGTCCGCGCTTCGTTTCCAGACGACCGAGCTTGACCAGCGCGTCGGTGCGCTCGCCGGGCTCGAGGGACCCGCCGCGTCCGAGTTGCTCGAGTTGGTCCGCGACAAACAC
>DATLIL010000809.1:0-6387 GCA_035539475.1 Polyangiaceae bacterium | reverse complement strand
ACGGCACGTTCACCGACGTGACCACCGCTGCCGGCATCCAGAACGGCGGCCTCAGCCGCGGCGGCACCTGGGGCGACTACGACAACGACGGCGATCTCGACCTCTACGTCGCCAACCTCAAGCATGCGAGCCCGACCAGCGACAACAAGCTCTTCAGCAACGACGGCGACGGTACGTTCACCAACGTGGCCACTGCCGCCGGCGTGACGTGCTTGAACGCGGTTGGCGCAGGCGCCAGCACCACGTTCGTCGACTACAACAACGACGGTCACCTCGACATCTCGATCACGAACGGCGAAGGCAACGCCACCGGACCGTACCTGCTGTTCCAGAATCAGGGTCACGCGGGCCACTGGCTCAAGGTGATCTTGCAGGGCGTGGCGAGCGAGCGCGACGGCCTGGGCGCCAGGCTGGAGCTGGCGAGCTCGGTGGGCACGTTGCATCGCGTGCACGATGGACCGCAGCACTTCTTGTCGCAGAGCCTGATGCCGGTGCACTTCGGTCTGGGCCCGTCGACGATCGTCGACACGTTGACCGTCACCTGGCCGAGCGGCACCGTGCAGGTGCTCGAAGACATCCCGGTGGATCAGCAGATCACCGTGGTCGAGGGCGAGGACGGCTGGAACAGCGGCGGCGCTGGCGGTGCCGGCGGCGCGGGTGGCACCAGCGGTACCGGCGATGCAGGCGCTGCCGGTGAAACCAGCACCGGCCAAGGCGGCGCTGGCGCGATGAGCGGCGGTGGCGGCGACGGTCAAGGCGGTGGCGGCGCTGTGAGCAGCGCTGGTGCCGACCAGGGCGCAGCCGGTGAGACCAGCCGCGGTGGCTCCACCGCTCGCGGTGGCAGCGGCAACGACGCCGGTGAATCGTCGACCGGTGCGGGCGGCGAAACGAGCAACGCAGGCGCCAACGACGGTACCAGCTCGACCGATGACGGCACCTGCAACTGCAGCGTCCCCGGCGCCCCGACCTCGGGCGGCTGGTTCGCGGCGCTGCTGTTCGGCGTGTTCGGCGTCGCACGACGGCGCGTGCGGAATCGGCGACGATGACGCGACGGCTCGTCGCTCAGGCGCTCGGCGCGCTGGTAGCGCTCGGGTGCGGTGGCTCTGATCAGCAGACACCGAGCCCGAGCGCCGGCGGCAGCTCTCAGAGCGGCGCGGGTGGCGGCGGCGGCGGCGGCGGCGACACCAGCACGTCTGGCAGCACCAGTGGCGGCACGAGCGGCGGCGCTTCCACCGCCGTCACTCCGCCCTGTGGCATCTACCTGGGCGGTGCGGTGCGGCCGGATGCCTTCGTCAGTGGCATCCTCGTCACGCAATTCTGGCCGGAGCTCGAGCCAGCCGCGGGCAGCTACGACTTCAGCCGCCTCGACGCTTGGCTCGACGATCTACCCGAGGGCCAGCGCTTCGCGCTCAGGCTCCTGGGCATGGAGCCGCCGCACGTCGTCGCCGCCGCTGCGTCGACGTGGACCTGGGTGGACATGCTCGACGAATGTCCCCCGCCAGACGGCTGCGAGCGCCCCGTGCCGTGGGACGATCAGGCGCTCACGTATTTCGAAGGTATGGTCGCCGCGCTGTCGCAGGCCACGGTGACGGCCGGCGGCGTCAGCGCGCCGCTCGCGCAACATCCTGCGCTCGAGGAGGTGATGCTCACGCTGCCGGGCTGGAGCCGGATCCGCGAGCTCAACTTCGAGATCGAGTCGCTGCCGGGCTACGAGCGATCGCTGCTCATCGCTGGCACCAAGCGGGCTCTCGCAGCACAGGTCAATAGCTTCCCGGGCACACCCGTGTTCGTACAGTTCTTCTCGGTCGAGGACGGCGCCGAGCCCCCGCTGTGGGAAGAGCTGCGCGACGCCATCACGGCCGATCCCGCGCTCGATGCGGTTGGCTTCTATCAGGAGAACCTGGCGCACTCCGTCGTGGACGGCGTGGAGACCTTCCGACCCGCGACGGCCTTCGCTGCCCCGATCTTCACGTCGAAAGAGCTCACCTTCACGGGCTTCCAGGCGCTGACGTCGTGGGCCGAGCCGTTCACCGGAGGTGAACGCGTGGCGGGCGGCTCACCCCCGGCGGCGATGAGCTGGGCCCTCGAGACCTACGGCAGCCGTTACTTCGAGCTCTACGCCGAGGACATCGACGCGGCCAACACCACCCACCCCGAGTGGAAGGCCGCGTACGAAGAGATCGCCGCCAAGCTCTGCGAGCCCTAGTACTCGCGCAGCAGCACGTCGCAGGCCAGGCGCACGGTGCCGACGACGTCGCGCAGCTTGCCGAAGCGCTGCACCATGCTGCGCCCGTGGACGATCAGCTTGCGCTCCACGGTGTAGCGGTCGAGCTTGCGCTTGGCGGCGGGCTTGGCCTTGCCCGCGCGGCGCTCGAGCGGCTGCCAGAAGGTCTCCAGCGGGTAGCCGATCGTCGCCAGCGCCTCCGGATCCAGACGCTGTACCAGCTTGCGCACGAACGCGAGCTTTTCGGGATTGGTGATGAGCTCGTCCGCCCACTTGTCGAGTGACTCGGTGCTCGGCCGGGCGTGCTTCTTGATGCCGATCGGGTCGCCCAGGCCGTTGTGCTCCCTGGCCTTCGTGCCGTAGTCGATGGTGGCAGGATCGTTGGGCACGCCGATGTGGGCGTACACCTTCTCGACCCAGACCTCGGGCTCGGCCACGAGATCTTCGTAGCGCACGTGCACGAACGGGACCTCGTTCTGCCGCAGAAAACCCGCCAGCGCATGCACGTAGCGCTCCATGATCGGGTCGTGGCTCTGCGTGATCTCGAAGTTTCCGTCGAAGAACGAGTTGGCGAACGACGAAAAGACGGCCAGCGGATGGCGCGTCAAGACCACGTACTTGGCGTCGGGCAGGACCTTGGTGATGAACGGCAGGACGGTGGCGTACTCGGGCGTCTTGTCCAGACAGACCGTCTTGCCGCTGCCCTCCATGTAGCGCTCGTAGAGCACCTTGCAGTACGCGCGGCAGGCCTGCCAGTAGTCGGCTTCGCCGTGCGGCAGCTCCTTGACGAAGTCCTTCTGCCCGATCGCCGCCACGATGTGATCGTAGGGCGCCTTGTCCACGCCCGCCCAGACGCCCAGGTGCGCCAGCGGCGTGAGCAGGTGCGGCTCCGGTCCACCGCGGATGGCCTCGTGTGACGACAGGATGCGCTCCAGCATCGTCGTGCCCGACCGCGGCGCGCCGATCAGGAACACCAGCGTGATGCCGAGCGGCTGTGCCATCACGCCCACACCGAGAGGTCGTGCTGCAAGAGATCGCCGAGCTCACCGTTGAGCGGCTTGTAGTAATCGCGCAGCAGGCCCCGGCTGCCGTCGTCGATCTTGGGCAGGTCCTTGTCCTGCTTGTTGAAGCGACGAACGATCTCGCCCACGCCCGAGTCCTTGATGCGCTTGACCAGGCGGGTGTGCCCCTTGCGGCTGAGCCAGCGGTAGCTCTGCACCAGCACGTTCTCGACCCACAGGTGACGATACGAGCGCGCCTCGTTGGAGCGCTCCTTGTAGCCCGGCGGCAGGAAATCGGGCTTGGCGCCGATGAACTCGAAGACGTCGTGGTACGTCTGCTCCATGTTCTTGGTGAACTCTTCGAGGATCAGCACCTTGATGTTTTCGCGCGGGAACGTGTCGTACCAGGCGCGCAGGTGGTCGACGTAGCGGGCGGGCCTGAGGTTCTGCTCGTCGCGAATGAAATCGGCGAAGGGGACGCTCTCCGGGATGTCGCCCTTGCGCAGCGAGTGCAGGTAGTTCGAGTAGGTGCGCTGGATCGGGTTGCGCACGATGGCCAGGAGCTTCACGTCCGGGAAGTGGCGCTTGATGCGCTGCGGCGCCAGCGGATGCGACAGATAGGTGACCGAGAACTCGCCCTTGATCTGACCGGGCTCACAACCCGCGAACTGAGCCTCGTACCAGCTGAACGGGTGCTCGTCGTAGAGGTCGCTGAAGTAGTTCAGCTCCTTCAGGTTGCCGTCGAAGAGCTGCGGGTGCTTGGCCATGTTCTCGTGTAGCCAGGTCGAGCCGCACTTCCCCGAACCGATGCCGATGAAATCGAGTTGGAACGGTTTCATTGCCGCGTCACGTGCCCCATGGAAGTCGATGCGTCAAGGCGAGTACGTGCGTTTCGCGCGCTCCGCAGAGCACGCCTCGACGTCGTTCGAATTACGTTCATGCGCGAAGGCGAGAGTCGCTTCGTCAGACCGCGCCAGTACCGAATTGCCATGCCCGGTCGATCGCCTTGGTGACGCCCAGATGGAGTCCGGACGACCTGCCCATTGCCGCCATGTTTCCCACGAAAATCGGTCACTTACGGCTCGCGGTCAGGTCGGTGGATGTGGTATGCTGGTCCACATTTTCGGGCATAGGAGAACGCTGCGTTGTCAAACGGTATGGTCATCTGGCTGACGGGTCTGCCGTGCGCCGGCAAGTCGACCCTTTCGCGCGCTCTGGTCGAGCATTTCGCGACCGTCAGTCGCGGTACGGAAGTGCTCGACGGCGACATCGTGCGCAAGCACCTCTCGTATGGTCTCGGTTTTTCTCGTGAAGATCGCGACGTCAACGTGCGTCGCATCGGCTTCGTCGCTGGGCTCTTGGCCAGGCACGGCGTAATCGTGATCGTGGCCGCCGTCAGCCCCTACCGTCAGGCGCGGGACGACGCGCGCAAGCTGGTCGACAACTTCGTCGAGGTTCACGTCGATGCACCGCTCGCCGTCTGCGAGAAGCGCGATGTAAAGGGCATGTACGCCGAGGCGCGCGCCGGCAAGCGCGCGAACTTCACCGGCGTCGACGATCCCTACGAACATCCGCTCTCCCCCGAGGTGCGCGTGAGCACGGCCGAGCAGAGCGTGAGCGACTGCGTCGGCAGCATCGTCGGCGCCTGTGAGCGCCTCGGTTACCTTTCACCGCGAGCTTGAGCAGACCAACAACATGAACCAGTTCACCCGCGAACAAGAAGCGGCCGTCGAAGCGGCGCGCCGAGCCAGCAAGATCTGTCGCTCGCTGCAGTCGAGGATCGACGGCGGCACTCTCGAGAAGCACGACAAGAGCCCGGTCACGGTGGCGGATTTCGCCAGTCAGGCGTTGATCTGCGACACGCTGGCCCGGCATTTCCCCAGCGATCCCGTCGTCGGCGAAGAAGACAGCGCCGAGCTCCGTCAGGAGGCTTCTCGCCCGATCCTCGAGCGCGTCATGAGCGAGCTGCGCGGCGAGCTCGACAGCGAAGAGCAGGTGCTGGCCAGCATCGATCGTGGCGGCTCCAGCGCGGGCAGCGGTCGGCGCTGGACGCTCGATCCCATCGACGGCACGAAGGGCTTCTTGCGCGGTGGCCAGTACGCCGTGGCGCTTGCGCTGCTGATCGACGGTGCGGTCGAAGTCGGCGTGGTGGCCTGCCCCAACCTCGACTATCCCGGCGGCAAGGGCATGCTCTTTGGCGCCGTGCGCGGTGCCGGCGCCTTCGCCGAGCCGCTGTTCGAGCGCGGCGAGCGTGTCGCCATCCGCGTGAGCTCACAGCGTGACGCTGCAGAGCTCCGTGTGTGCGAGTCGGTCGAGTCCGGGCACAGCAAGCACGACCAATCGGCCGCCGTCTCGAACGGGCTGGGCGTGAAGGCCGAGCCGCTGCGCGTCGACAGCCAGGCCAAGTACGCGCTCGTGGCCAGCGGCGCAGCAGAGCTCTACTTGCGCCTGCCGACGCGCGCCGACTACCGCGAAAAGATCTGGGATCACGCGGGCGGCTATCTGATCGTGCAAGAAGCCGGCGGAACCGTCACCGACGTCGACGGCAAGCCCCTCGACTTCTCCCGCGGCCGTGAGCTCAGCGAAAATCGCGGCGTCGTGGTGAGCCACGGACCCTTCCACCAGCGGGTCCTCGAGCTGATCGCTTCTGCCTCCTGAGCGGGAGCAGCTGTCAAGGCATCGAGCGGCGGCGGTCAGACTTGGATTTGGCTGCCGCTGCTGCGCATCAGCTCGTGGTCTCGGTCGCGTGCTTTGGCGGCGTGGTGCTGGTGAGGAATGGCCGCAAAGGCGCAAAGGCGCAAAGGCCAGAGTGAGATTTGGCTGCCGCTGCTGCGCAAATGCGTGAGGGTCTCAGTGCATGCAGCCGTGTTGTTTTGCTGGTTGCTCAAAAACACCAAACCAGCGCGACGACGTTGATGCTCGCGATTGAAAGGAGACGCGATGCGCAGGAGCCGGCAGGAAACCAAACTCTCGTCGTTTGGTGTCGCCGTCCCCCTTTGCGCCTTTGCGCCTTTGCGGCCAGTCTCGGGCTCGAAGTGCGGCGGGCTTAGTTGCCGCTCTGCGGTTCGAGGTTGGCGACGGCTTCGGCCTGGGGTTTGCGGCGGCGACCGGCGATGAGGGCGAGCTCTTTGGGAGTGATCGCGCCGCAGAGGAAGGCGGCGA
>DATLIL010000808.1:0-1615 GCA_035539475.1 Polyangiaceae bacterium | reverse complement strand
CTGCCATATCCGCTAGCTCCCGGCAACGAGGAGGAGCGAATGGCAGCCGAAATCACCACGGACGGCCTGTTTTCCGGCGCTCTCCTCATCGACCAGCCCGCGCGCGGTTACCGCGTCAACGTTGACGCCCTGCTGCTCGCTTCGTTCGCCGCCGTGCGGCACGCCGCGCTTTGCGTCGATCTCGGCGCAGGCGTCGGAGCCGTCGCGCTCAGCCTGCATCACCTGGGCGCCGCGCGCCGGTTGGAGCTCGTGGAGCTCGAGCCGTCGCTCGCAAAGCTCGCCGAGCACAACCTGGCACGCGCGGGCGCCAAGGGCGCCGTCCACGTCGCCAATCTGGAGAAAGGTCTCCCCGGCGCCCTCAAGCAGCGCGCGGATCTCGTCGTCTGCAATCCGCCGTTCTTCGAGCCGCAGGCCTCGCGCCCCGCCCGGGAGCCGCTGAAGCGAGCGGCTCGCTCCGGCTCGCTCGGGCCATTCCTGCGTGCCGCCGCGGCCGCGCTGCGAGGCCCCCGCGGCCGTGCCACCTTCGTTTACCCGGCTCGCAGCCTGGCAGCGCTCCTCAGCGAAGCGCAGAGCGCAGGGCTCGTGCCCAAGCGGATGCGCCTGATTCATCCGGACGCCACCGCGCCAGCGCGCGCTGCGCTGGTGGAGCTCCGGCGAGCGAAGCCAGGCGGGCTCGTGGTCGAAGCGCCCCTCATCGAGTGGAGCGCGCCAGGGCGACGCTCGCCGGAGCTCGGCGAGCTCCTCGGTCGAAAGTGACGGCGAGCGTTCAGCGGCGATCCGGGCGGCGCCGCTTCCGCGCGCGCGGCGGGATCAGCTGGGCATCACGGACTCGCTGCACCAGCGTGCGGAAAGTACGCAGCAGGCCCGCCTCGATTTCCGCGGACTCGCCGCAGAGTGTGAGGGCGGCGGCGACGGACTCGAGCGTCGACACGAACTCGCGTCGCGGCTCGGCACGTAGACGCCCGTAGATGGATGGCTGGCGCGGCGTGAGGGTGATGCGGTTCAGCTTGTTGAGCCAGGGGTTGCGCCACCACAGGGTCTTGGCCTTCGACCAGGTGCCGTCGAGCGCGATGATGCCATCCAGCGACGCGGGCTCGAGAAGCCGGCCGCCTCGAGCCGTGACCTGATCGCCGGCCGCTTCCCGATCCGGAAAGAGCACCGCCCAGCGATCCGCGTCGACCGCTTCTTCGCCCAGCGCATGAGCCAGGTTGCGCCAGCTCAGCCCGACGACGAGCTTGGCGTTGGGCAAGCTGGCCTCCAGGATCTGGGCAGAGCCGAGCAGGGCGTCGCGTTCTTGCGGGTGCTGCAGGATCAGCACGCGTTTGGCGGTCGGAAACGAAATGATGCGATCACAGACGCAAGCCGGCTGCGGGCGATGGCAGACGGCGCACTCCGAGGCCGGTTTGGCGTCGCTTTCGGGCATCGCTACTTCCGCGCGCTCTTGCAGACGGTTACCGGGGGCACGAACACCGAGCGTACCTCGCCGCACTGACAGGGCAAGTACACGCTCCCGACGAAAGGACTGAGGTCGCGCAGAGAATGGAGCTCCTCGCCATCGGCCAACGTCACCACCAGCCGGCGCGGCGAGAACTTCACGCTGAGCTCGTCGCTCGAG
>DATLIL010000807.1:0-7358 GCA_035539475.1 Polyangiaceae bacterium | reverse complement strand
GTCGGGAACCACGCGGTGAGGCGGCCGACCCCGGGCAGGATGGCCACCTTCTCGGCGTTGCCGACGGCCGACGCGAGCGAACCGGCGTCGAGAAGGTGACCGATCGCCGCGTTGGTCCTCGCGTACCTGGCCGGACCGTCTTGCTGGCGGCGTTCCATCCAGAGGCGAATCGCCTTGCTGCGCGGGTCCTCGGGCGGCGGCGATGCCATCGCAGCGGGTGCGGGAGCCGGTCCCCGATCATCCATGTCGAGGGCTGCGTTGGGCCCGTCAGAGACCCACTGATCGTTCAGGTGGACGACGGGCGGGGGCGCAAAGGTGTCGCGCGCGATCGTGGTCACCGGCTTGGGAGGAGGCTGATTGGACGTCTGCGTCGTGCTGCCTTGCATGCCCGGGTCGATGGGCTGTGCGTTCGGGTCTTGCGGGCATGCCATCGGGCCGCAGGGGGTCCACCCCTCGGTTCCATCTCCCATCTCCCAGCCCGGCGGTGTGCCGGGCCCCGGCCCCGGCGGTGGCAGCATCTCGAAACCGGTCGGGTCGGTTGCATTGAGCGGATTGTTCCAGACGTAGCTGTAGCGGTTGTGGCTCCGCATATCGGTCGGCGACTGAACAATCGGATCCGGCGTGAGGAACCGCCCCACCGTCGGGTCGTAGAAGCGGCCACGCATGTTCATGACGCCGCCCTCCAGCCCCGACAGATGTCCGGTGAAGCCGATCGTGACCGGATGATCGGGCACCTGCAACGCCTGGCCCCAGAGATGCGAGCGCCGCTGGCCCCAGGCATCGTACGAGGGCCGCTCGAGGATCTCGAGCATCCCCTGCTCGTCCTTGGTCGTCACCAGGCTCGTCGAGCCGAGGTGGTCGGTGCTGAGGTATCGCACCTGGTCCACCGCCACGCCGTCCTCCACCTGGCGGTGAATCTGCGCGACGTTCTTTCCGCGGGCGGTGATGGTGAAGGTGTGGACGTCCACGCCTAGATTCGGATCCGACGCGCGCTCGTAGAGCTCGCCGGCATAGATCGTCTTGGCGCCCGTGGTCATCGACTCCTTCGAGACCCGCGCGAACGCCGCGTCGTAGTCGAAGCGCAGCGTGTCGCCGCTCGACTGAATCTCGTATGGTTTGCTGAACCAATTGTAGGCGAACGTCGAGGACGCCAAGCCCTGGCTGCGCGTGAGCGCGCGCCCGAAGTCGTCATAAGTAAATGTTACCCCGGCTCCGGATTCCAGGCGCAGCTTGCTGTCGTACTGAAACGCCGACGCTGCCTTTTGGGTGATGTTGCCCCAGCGATCGAAGTAGGTCGTGATGTTGGTGACACCGCCTTGGGTGGTGGTCTCAACGTTATCGAGGCGGTTCTTCTCGTCGTAGTGGAAGGTCTCGCTCTGATTGAAGAGCAGATCCTCCCGGGAGGTCACGTTGCCGAGATCGTCGTGCCCGAGCTGGAAGTGCTGGAACGTGTCGTTCGGATTGAGTGATTCGAGCTCGGTGAGGTTTCCATTCTCAGGATCGAACACGTAGCGGTTCCAGATCTGCTGCCCGTGTGATTCTTCGGTGATGCGCCCTGCCGCGTCGACGCTGCTGAGGTTCCAGAACTCATGGCTCGGATTGTTGGCGTCGACGACTTTCTCGAGCACGCCGAATGCGTCGTACTCGTTCTGCACGACCACGGGAGGCTGGCCAGCGCCGACCGGATACCGCATGGCGAGCGGCCGGCCCAGCAGGTCATAGGCATACCCGTATTCAAAGATCTCGCCCTGGATGCCATACTGGATGCGGTCGACGCGGCCAGCGCCGTTGTAGAACGGCTCCTGCGTGTTTCCGGTATCACCGGTAACCTTGTCGAGCGCACCGATCATCTTGACGTCGTAATCCCAGGTCGAGGTGCTGACCAAATTCACGCTCCCCTGGCAGGGACGCCCCGGGTCAGGGCACTGGAACACCCTGCGGACGCGTCGCCGGCCGAGGATGTCGTACTCGTGGAGCACGGTGTGGCCGGCCGCGGTCACCGTCTTGATTTCGTCGAATCCGGTGTAGCTCGTCAGCGAAAGGCCGTGCTGCGGATCCTGCTGTGACGTCAGGCGCCCGAGGAGGTCGTACTCGATGACCTTCTCCTGGGGGCCCTCCCAGTTCGGGTTGAGGATGCCGTTGCAGGGAATCGTCGTGCGCAGCCGGCCACCAACCCGGTAAAAGAAGCACATCTCCGCGTCATCGTTCGCCGGACCACCGTTGGCGTTCAACGCGTAGCCATCAAGGGTCCGCTCGATTTGCCCGTACTGATTGCCGACGCTGCGGTGCCAGTTCTGGTTCTCGTCGTGCCACCAGGTCGTAAACGGTTGAGCAAACGAGCCATATTGGAACTCACGGGAGGTACCATCGGCGTTGACTTCGGCCGTCTTCATTCCACGCGGATTGAAGTAGGTGACCGTCGATCCCGCCGGCGGCTGGCCATCGAAGGCGGGCAACGAATGGCGATTGAAAAGTCCAAACCCATCGTATGCGTGAGTGACGTAGCTCTCCTGGCCGCCGAACCCCGGTGCTTTCTGGTAAAGGAGTCTCCCGAGGGCGTCGTAATCGCTGAAGGTGACTCCGTGGCCTTCGACCGTCCTGCGCACCTGCAGGCGCGCCTTTGGATGCGCCGTCGGACCGGGGGCGTCGATATCGATCATCGTGCCGGGGTCAATCGGCTGGCCGTAGCGAAACGCGCGTTTCCAGCGGGGGCGCCCGAAGTCGTCATGAGCAGTCTTTTCAACGAAGCCGTTTTCGCTTTTGCTTTCGAGGATCACCCCCAGGCGGCTGTCCCAGACCTGTTCGTTTTCGTGCCCGAGCGCGTTCTGGCTGGTGACTGGAAACACGTGGTCGGCGTCCCAGAACAGAAGCATCCAGCGACTCGCACCCTCGCCCGTCGTCAGCGAAGCTGAAGACACGTTCCCTTCAGGCGTGTAGATCCGCGTCAATGCCTGCTTGTAGGGAGCCTGATCAGGCTCGCGCGTCGTCGTCTCGATAACGCCGCGGTTGTTGAAGGTCGACGAGGTGGTACGCGTCAGCGTCTCGCCCTGAAAGGTCTCCGTGGCGATCGTCTTGGTGAGCATGCCGATCACCCATGGCTCGCCGAGGTTGCTCCACTCGTATTTGGTCACGATGGTGCGATCGCCGCTCACCGTGGTCGACTCGAGCGGCAGGCCGATCTCGTTGACCTTGTCGGAGGGGACTGAGGTAACGGTGCTGCGGGTCGGCGCCAGGCCGGCCACGCGCGCCGGTCCGCACGTCGGGCCGAAGTCCACCTGGCAGGGATCGCCCTCCGGGATCGGCACTTCGTACGTCTCGTACTTGGTCTCCGACCTGTACTTGGTGTGCCAGATGCCGCTATGAGGCAGGATCCTCTGCTTGGTCGAGCCGATCGTCACCGCCATTGCCTTATTCGTCTGCAGCGAGAGCGGTGCTGACACGTCATAGTTCGTCGACGAAAAGGAGAGCGACGGAGTGGCCTGCTCGTAGTCTCGAACCTGGGAGTTCCACCCGACGTTCCCTGCGACCTTGACTTTGCGGTGATGAATGCCGCGATCGATCCGTTTCGCGTCGGATTGAGTCACCTTGTAATAGGGCGCCATGCGACCGTAGAGGTCGATGCGCAGGTCGCTGTAGCGATAGGTCGTCATGAGCACTTGATCGGTGGGGTCGTCCGTTCCCTCCGTGTATTCGGTGCGCGCGCGGACCACTGGCCCGGTCGAGAACCCGCGAATCTGAGGACCCACCGGATCGGTGGGATTGGTGAGGAGCCCCTCGGGCGCTTTGTAGCTGCGCGCCTCGAGGCCGGTCGCGTAGGTCACGGTGGTCTGATGCTGGAGGCCGTTTGTGACCTTCACCAGCAGATCAGCAGGCTTCGAGTTGCGCCTCCAGATTGTCAGCGTGTCGTTCTCGATCTCAGTAACGTCGACGACGCCGTCGCCATCGTAGTCGCCGCTCGGCCCTCCCCAGGTGAGCTCGATCGCGGGCTGCTCGACGTCAGGTGGGGTTAGATTCTGTCGAGTGGCGTTGAGGCCGTATTCGGAATTCCAGGTCTGCGCCACGACATCGAACCTAAGGATCTTCGCGTAATTGTCACACGACGTTTGCGTCAACAGATTCCAGGTGCACTCGCCAGGCTCCCCGAGCTGGTCGTTGCCGAGAAGCTCCTCCTTGCCGTCGAGGTCGTAATCATACGGCGAGTATCTCTGAAACCCCTTGAAGGTCAGCCTCTCATTGACTCCATATCCCCTCCAGTAGGACTGCTGCTGCGTGGAACCTCCGCCGCCGCGTGTAAAACCGTGCCCCGTATTGAACCAGACGACCAGGTAGGGCTTGGCCGGATGATGGGCGTCGACCGGGAAACCACCCGGGTAGGCAAGCCCCGCCGTGCTTGCACCAAGTTTCGTGAGGAGGACCTTGTCCATTCCCGGGTGTGCTTCAGTCGCAGTGAGCAATTCGCCGCCCTCGGGCGCGTAGCTGTACTCCATGCGCACGATGTCCTTCAGCCCGTCGCCGTTGACGTCCATCACCTTGTCGTCGGAGACGCCGCCGATGTGCGTCGGCGAGCCCATGTGATCGCGCCACCACGGATCGCCCGGAGCCTGCCCGGTCTTTTCAAAGACACAGCGCTCGGTGCCGCTGTCAAACCAGTGACATTTCGCCCGCTGCCTCGAGCGTGAATAGCGCTGCAGTTTGTCGGGCGGCAGCCCCGTGTCCGTGCGCGTCACCGTGATCTCGTTCCCCGCGTTATGGAACAGAAACGCCTGGTAATTCGTCCACTGCCACGGATGGTACTTGTTGAACGACTCGTCGCGCACCGATACCACCAGCGGATCGACGCGCCCGTCGCCATCGTAATCGAGCAGGAGCAAGAGGTCGTCCGCGTCGCATACGATCCCCAGGTTCTGCCCGCCCGCCTGCGCGCTCGACCAGAAGCTGCCCGACTCGTTCATGAGCAGGTGCCATCGGCCAGGCATGCGCTTCGTGCGCGTGAAGTCGTCGTCCGACTCCATGGCGCCGCTCGACTTGCAGAACAGCATGTCGTTCAGCCCGTCCCCGTTTGCGTCGACCGGCAGGTAGCTCACGATCGGATGGGTCTGCGCGTCGGGCAGCTCAAAGCTCGCCGAGAGGAACTCCACCTCTCCGTCCGGATCGGGTCCCTTCTGCGAGTACATGACGTGAAAGCCACGCGCCACGCCCTGCGTCTCCCCGGGTGGCTCTGACATCCACGGGTCGACGGCAAGCGGCTCGATCACGTCATCGAGGCCATCGACGTCGAATCGACCCGTGAAGGTGGGCAGCGAGGTCACCACCCGGTTCTCCGTCTGCGCGACGATCGTCGTGTCGGTGACGCCGGTCACCACGTTGAGATAGGACAGCGCTTCGTCCATTCGCGCCGGCGCCATCGATTGCGTGGTGTAAGAAGGTTCGGACTCATAGCCCCAAGCAAACCAGCGTTCGGGTCGTCGTGTCTTGATCGAAATCGTTTGGTTGTTGTACGCGTACTCGACATCGAGCGCCGCCTCGGTCCGGCCGATCAGATCCGCCTTCCCGTCGCCATTGGCGTCCAGGATGTGCAAGGCGTTGGCGTACTTCAGTTCCTCGCCGTTGACCGTCACATCCAAGTCAGCATACGGGATCCATAGGTTGTCCCATTCCTTGGGGGCATTCGATCCGAGCGGGAACTTCTTTCCGTTGTAAGGGTGCTGCACGAGCTTGGTGAAGCCGTGCGTCGCCGATTGATACTCGAACGTCGTTTCGGGGAGGCACGTTTCGCTGCGCGTGCACTTGGTCACGCCGGCGAGGCGCTCTCGCCACGTGAACGGGTCGTGGTCGTAGCGAAGCTCGTAGGTGAACGCGACCTCGCCGTGCACCTTGGTGGTGATGCGGTCGAGCAGATAGTCCATGTGCGAGTGAACGCCCATGTCCCAGCCTTGAGCCTTGTAATCGGTGATTTTGCCGCGGTACGTGAGCTCGACGGTCCGCGTCGCTTGTCCGTTCACGAACCCGTAGCTGATTTTCTGCAGGCGATAGGTATTGTTGGCCGACTCGTAGTCGTAAACGATCCGGTTGTTGTACGGGTCGCGCTCTTCCCGAAGCAGCCAGGCGACTGGCTTGGCCGTACTGCCTTCGACGTAGTTGATGGTCGAGCCGTTCGTCACGACGCCGGCTGCTGGATCACGCATCGCGCCGTAGTAGCGAACCGCGCCATTGCCCGGACGAACCTCGAAGCCAGACTGCACGGTGTCTGTCGAGCCTACGCCGGTGATCTTGGTCTGTCGCCCGACGCGCAGCCGATAGTCCGCGTTGTCGAGGCCGTTGCGTCTCTGCGTCCACAACAGTTCCCCATCGAGGCAGAATGAATCGGTGGTATCGACGACGACGCCCTTTGGCTGCGCGTGGTTGGCGAAGCTCTTCGGGCAGCGCGTGACGGCGGAGCGCGGCGACAGGCTCCAGCCCCCGCCGACCATGCCGTAGCCACGCGCGCTCGAGTACGAGAGCGCGACGGCAGGCTGCATGCCGCGCGGACCCGCCGGCACGTCGATGGGAATGTGGTACGTCGCGATTCCGCCGGACGTGACGTCGAGATTGCCCGGCAAAGTGCCAACTCCGACGGGCGTCGACGTTGGCGGGTTTAGCGGCACGCTGGGCGGCGGATCCTGCGTCGTCGCCTGTTGGGCCGACCTGACCCTGTCGTTCTCATTCGTTCCAGGCGTCGAGCAACCCGCTACCGTCATCTCGGCAATCGTGAGCCCGACCAGCACGGCTCTGGCAAATCCGATGGAACCACTTCGTTCGCGCATCTAAGCCTCCTGGAGCCAGCGGCGTGACGATGGGCCATCACATCGTGACGCACTCAGCATATTCTCGTGTTTGTGGCTGTGTTGCCGGCGCTAGTGCTTTATCCCTTCGGCAAGAGCCATGCCGATGCGACCAACAACGTTTTCTGGCTTCGATGGGCGGGAGAAAAGAAGCTGCCAGTACAAGCTGTTGCGGGCGCGCAACAACTGTCATGGCGCTGTTACAGTATCTGTGACGTGGTCATGACGGTCTCGTCGAGGGGGACCGACCTTGGGATCCGCGTCGTGCCTCCGCGTCGTGGGCACCAGGCCGGCGTCATCGGCTGCGGTATTATGTAGAGCCGAAAGCGCCCGCCTCGACGCGCTCCTGATCCACGGCGGCGCGCGTCCCGCTCTCGCCCTCGAGCATCCAGTGGCTTGGTTTGCAGTCCGATCATAGCCCGAGCGCGTCTCGACAGAGGCTTCGAATGCCGGTTTCCCACTCCCACCACGCGGCCCCGAGCACGAGCCGGGTCGGCGTCAGCGCCACTGCGCGCGGCGAGGTGTCGATCGGGCTGT
>DATLIL010000806.1:0-6293 GCA_035539475.1 Polyangiaceae bacterium | reverse complement strand
AGGAGACACGATCCATGCAAGCATGCATATACGAACGATATGGCTCGGCCGCCAGGTGGACGCGCTCGAGCACGAGCTCGGCGTCGTGCTGTTCGAACGTGTCGGGCGCGGGCTGCGGCTGACCACGGGCGGGCTCGATCTGCTGGAGCACGTGCGCTCGATGGGCGAGGCCGCCAGCCGTGTCTCGCTGTCGGCCTCGGGTCAATCACAGACGATCGAGGGAAGCATCACCATCACTGCCAGCGAGGTCAACACCGCCTTTCTATTGCCTCCGGTCCTGGCCGAGCTCAGGCGCGAGCATCCGGGGGTCGACGTCAAGCTGGTGGCCACGAACGCGGTGCGCGACTTGCGCCGGCGCGAGGCGGACATCGCCGTACGCAGCGGCAGGCCCACCGATCCCAACCTGATCGCGACTCGGCTGCGTGATACACCTGCGCGCCTCTACGCCACCCCGAGCTACTTGCGGCAGATTGGCAATCCCACCAGCGCTGACGAGCTCGGCCGCGCGGACTTCATCGGTTTCAGCGACGACGACCGCTTCATGAATGGCATGAACGCCTTGGGTTTCCAGCTCAGCACCAGGAACTTCCCGATCCACACCGAAAACCACATGGTGCTGTGGGAGCTCGTGAAGCAAGGGCTCGGGATCGGCGTCATCATCGACGAGGTGGGCGATGCCGAGCCGCTCGTGCAGCGTGTATTGCCCGACATGTCCCCGATCCCGGTCCCAGCCTGGCTCGTGGCGCACCGTGAGGTGCACACCAGTCGCCGCGTGCGCGTCGTCTTCGACCTGATCAGCGAGCACCTCGGGCCGTCACGGCGCACGCCGCCACCAGCACGCGCCGCCAAGCGGCGTAAGAAGCGGCGCTGAGAAAGCCCTGCTACTCGAAGCAGATCGGGTCGATCTCGCCGGCGATCTCGTTGTCGCGGAAGACGGCGAAGTCGAGGCCGTAGAACTCCTTCGGCTCGCACGTGAGGCTGCCTTCGACCGTGTTGTTGCGAAAGTAAGTGATGCCGCCGACGTTGTGGACGTCGCCGCGGATCAGCGAGTCGCGCACACCGAACGGAGGACTGCTGTACTCCACGGACAGGCTGCCGACGTCCGAACGGATCACGCCACAGGGCGTGTCATAGCCGCAGAAGAGCGACTCGACGTGGCCCTCGACATAACTGTCTGCCAGTCGAAACAGGAAGGCGCTGTCCGCCAGCACGCTGCCGAGTACCGTCGAGCCGTAGCTATCGAGCCAGCCGTGCATCTCGACGAAGACGCTGCCCGTGACCGTCGTGCCGACGAGCACACAACGATCCGCGCCGCGCACGATCACGTCGTCGTCGATCGTGACCGCTCCGTACATGCGGTTGCACTCGACCGCGGCCAGCGCCGACTGCGCCGTCATCAACGTACCGACACACGCCACCACACCCAACCAATGCTTGCTCATTCAACCAGAATGAGCACGATGCATGCCGGCGTCGGAACGGCGCCTTTTCTCGCGTTTTGCCGGGTGTACCGGCGCGCAGCCACCTATTCCGGACGTCCGCGGACGTCCGTTACCCGCCGCTGCAGGCCTGTTGGAACGCCATCTCCTCGTCATCGCAGACGGCGACGTCGCAGACGCCCTGCTCCAGCTGGCAATCGGAGACCGACTTCATCGCCGACTGGCATGCGGGGGACGCCTGGGCGAACGCGTCGCACAGCTGATTGCAGGCGTCGACCGGGAAGAGCGAACAATTGCCGGCTGCCTGCTCGGCGCAGACCTGCTTGCACGACGCGATAGCGGCGGCGCTGCTGCCGCCACCGTCGTCATCATCGTCGTCGCCGCCGCAGGCGGTGATCATGGCAGTCAGAGCCAGAGCGTTGACCAGCGCGAGCATGGATCGAGCACGAAACATGAACCCTCCTTATCCTATTCTGCTATGAGCGAGGCTAGCATTGTACGCGCCCGCCCCCGCGATCTTCCCCCTCGGCGACGTCGAGCTCGAATCCGGCCAGGTTCTCGAGCGCGCTGCTCTCGCCTACGCGACTTTCGGCGAGCTCAGCCCGCGTCGCGACAACGTGGTGCTTTTTCCGACTTACTACACGGGCACCCACCGTGAGAACGCCCGTATGGTCGGCGTCGGCCGGGCCCTCGACCCGGAGCGCTACTTCGTGGTGATCCCGAACCTGTTCGGCAACGGCGTGTCGTCGTCGCCGAGCAACCACGAGCCTCAGCCCGGCGCTGATTTTCCACGCGTTTCGCTGCTCGATAACGCGCGCTGCCAGCGCCGCCTGCTGGAAGAGGTCTTCGGTGTCGAGCGCGTTGCGCTGGCCTTCGGCTGGTCGATGGGCGCGCAGCAGGCCTATCACTTCGCCGCCCTGTTTCCGGACCGGGTGGAGCGCCTGCTGGCCGTGTGCGGCTCGGCCAGGACGTCGGCCCACAACTGGGTGTTCCTGGAAGGCGTGAAGGCCGCACTGCTGGCAGACCCGAGCTTCGCCGAAGGTCGCTACACGACGCCGCCAAAACGTGGACTCGGGGCGTTCGGTCGCGTCTACGCAGGCTGGGCGTACAGCCAGACCTTCTTCAGAGCCGGTCACTACCGCGAGCTCGGCTTCGCCACGCCGGAGGCCCTGCTCGACGGCTGGGCCGCTGACCACGAGGCCTGGGACGCCAACGACCTCCTGGCCATGCTCTACGCCTGGCAGCAGGCCGACATCAGCAACAATTCGCTCTACGGTGGCGATCTCGCTCGAGCTCTCGGCGCCATCGAGGCGCGCGCGATCGTGATGCCGGCGAGCACGGATCTGTATTTCCCGCCCGAAGACAGCGCGCTCGAGGTCGCCCAACTCCGGCGTGGAGAGCTGCGTGTGATCGAAACAGACTGGGGTCACGTCGCCGGCGGCCCGGATCGGAACCAGCTCGCCACTGCGTCGATCGAGCGCGCCCTGCGCGATCTCTTGAGCCAGTGAAGCTCAGATGAAGGTCAGCTGCTCGCGGCGCTGCTCGTCCGTCACGCGATAGAAGGTGCGGTCCCACTCCTTCTGCTTGTGGCTCAGGTACACGCCCTTGTAGAAGTCGCCGAAAGCAGCGCTCGCGATGGGGTCCTTCTCGAACGCCTCGAGGGCGTGCAGCAGCGTCCGCGGCAAGAGGTCGATGCCGGCCTTGGCGAGCTCACCGCGCGAGTGCTTGTAGAGGTCGTCGTTCAGCGGCTCTCCCGGGTCGAGCTTCTGCTCGATGCCCTCGAGCCCGGCGGCGAGCGAGATGGCGGCCGCGAGGTAAGGGTTGTTCGACATGTCGACGGCGCGGTTCTCCACGCAGTAGCGGTTGCCGGGGAGGCGCAGCATGGCGCTGCGGTTGTTCTTGCCCCAGGCCACAAGCACCGGAGCCCACGAGAACTCGCGCAGCTCCCCCTGCGCGATCAGGCCCTGGTACGAGTTGTAGCTAGGGCAGGTGACGGCCGTGATCGCCGCCGCGTGGCGCTTGAGACCGGCCACGAAGTGGAGCGCGAGGTCCGAGCAGCCGAGCCCGTACCGGGTCGCCAGCGGCCCGGGCGCGCCCACCGGCGCGAAGAGATTGGCGCCCGTGGTGGCGTCCGCCAGCGACATGTTGAAGTGCGCGCCGCTGCGGAAATCGTCGGCGAACGGCTTGGGCATGAAGGTCGCCACGGCGCCGATCGAGTGGGCCACCTTCTTGGCCATGAAGCGCAGAAAGACGAAGCGGTCGGCCATCGTCAGCGCGTCCGTGTAGCCGAAGTCGAACTCGTACTGGCCGCGTCCACACTCCTGGTCGAACGAGTAGAGTCCCCAGCCGAGCTCAGTCAGGTAGCGCGACATCGGCTCGAGGAAGGCGTCCGATTCGGTCGCGAGCGCGAGGTCGTAGCAGGCGTTCGGCCCGCGAAACCGAGTCTTCGTGATCGGACGCAGGCGTCCGTCGGGCTCTTCGGTCAGCACGAAGAGCTCGGGCTCGATGCCCAGGTTGAAGCGGAAGCCCATGCGCTCGGCGCGCGCCAGGACACGGCGCAGGATGCCGCGCGGATCACCGGCGTAGGGCTCGCCGTGGTAGTGCAGATCGCTCGCGAACCAGGCCGCGGACCTGTCCCAGGGCAGCACCAGCGCGCTGTCGAGATCGGGGACGGTGGCGCACTCGTCCTCTTGTGGACCCACCAGGCCCAGGCCCTCGCAGGCCCCCACCGTGTAGAGCTCGCTGCCCTCGCACATGTGCTCGAAGGCCGCGATCGGCGTCGCCTTGGCCTTGGGGATGCCGTAGACGTCGACGAAGGTCGCGAAGCAGGTGCGCACGCCGGCCTCGTGCAGACGCTTTTTGACCGCTTCGACTTTCGCCCGCTCGGGCTGGAACCCTTGCGAAACGCCGACTCTCGGTAGATCGGTTGCCATGCCCAAGGTCATGCGGCCGACCAGGTTGCGCCAATGTTTCGGCTTCGACCCGGTCGGGCGAAATCTCTCGGAATCCTTCCAGTTGCACCGGTGCAACGGTCGAGACTTTCCAATCGGCGCGTGAGCGTCTGGCCTCGCTTCAAGGACCGTACCGGCGCCGTGGCAAACTCCCTGGCGCTGGGCTACGCCGCTCTGGGGACGGCGGCGGGCTTCGTGCTGATGACGCAGGAGAGCTGGGCGCGCGCGGCGGGTGGTGTCCTGCTGACCGCGCACGCAATGTTCATCGCGGCGTACCTGCTCCACGACGCTTGCCACGACGCGATCTTCCAGCGGCACGTCCACAACCGCATCGCCGGCGAGCTGATGAGCTTCGTCACGGGCGCCGCGTACGCGTCGTTCGAGCGTATCCGGCAGCTGCACCTTCGCCACCACCGCGAACGCATCGACGTGGCCTGCTTCGACTATCGTGCTTGCCTGCAGCGAGCGCCGAGCTGGGTGCGGCGTCTCGTGCTCGTGCTCGAGTGGGCACACGTGCCCGCGGTCGAGACCCTGATGCACCTGCAGGTGATCGTGCGCCCCTTCGTGGCCCCGAATCAGCGCAAGTACCTGCCGCGCGTGCTCCTCGTATTGGCGCTGAGGATGGCCGGCTTCGCGCTCCTGGCCACCATCGCGCCGCGCGCGCTGCTGCTCTACTTCGTGGCCTACGCTTTGCTGCTCGTCGCGCTCGCCTTCTTCGACGCATTCCAGCACACGTACGACGTCACCATCGACGGCAACGCCAAGCCGGATCGCGGCCTCAGGTCACGCGACTACGAGCAGGTGAACACGTTCTCCAACGTGGTGTCGATCGCTCACCCCTGGCTCAACCTGCTGGCCCTGAACTTCGGCTACCACAACGCCCACCACCAGCGGATGGGGGCTCCCTGGTACCGCCTGCCGGCGCTCCACCGCGAGCTCTTCTCCGAGAGCGCGCAGGTGCTGCCCGTGCGCGAACTGCTGCGTACCTTTCACGTCAACCGTGTCCGCCGTGTCTTCGACGACGGCTACGGCGAAGTCGGCGAGGGCCCCGGTCGCGGCGATCGCTTCGTCGGCGCCCACGGGGTGTCCTTCCTGTCGGTGGTGTGAGCGAGATGAAGGCACTCAGGCTCTGGCCACTGCTCACGGCGGTTCATCGCTACGACAAGAGCTTCTCGACCCGCGGTCGCGGCGAGGGCGAGCTGATCGAGGCTCCCATCCTGGCTTACCTCGTCGAGACGCCTTCGGGTCGCGTGCTGATCGACGTTGGCTGCGACTACAGCAAGCTCGTCGATCCCGCGCTGCGTGCTCGCTACTACGAACGAGGCGACGCGATGCTCCCGGTTCCGAACATGCACGCCGAGCAACGCATTCCGGCCTACCTCGCGCGCCTTGGCATCGGGCCGCACGACGTCGACGCCGTGATCCTGACGCACCTTCACTTCGATCACGCCGGGGGCCTGCAAGAGTTTGCGCACGCCGACGTTCACGTCCATGCGCGGGAGCTACTGGCCGCCCGCGAGCTCGCCGATCCCGTGTACTTCGAGGACGAGGTGCGCATCGCCGCGCATTTTCGCGTCCGCTCCGGCGAGCACGCCCTCTATCCGGGCATCACCACGGTCGAGACTCCAGGCCACACGGCAGGCCACCTTTCCGTGCTGGTCGAGCTCGACAGCGGGCCGATCCTGCTGGCCGGCGACGCTGCGGATCTGTGCGAAAACATCGACGAGGAAATCGCCCCGGGCCTCTGCTATCGCGATGATCCGGCGCCCGCGATCGCGAGCATCCGCAAGCTCAAGGAGCTCGCGCGCTCCACCGGCGCGACGCTCTGGCCCAACCACGACATGGCCTTCTTTCGCAGGCTGAAGCAATTCCCCGACTCCTACTGACACGAGCACCCTTTTAT
>DATLIL010000805.1:0-2970 GCA_035539475.1 Polyangiaceae bacterium | reverse complement strand
CCCGAGGAGTTGTCGTCGATCGAGCCCATGCGGCTGGTGATGAAGCCGACCTTGGCTCCCTTCTCCAGGCGTCGGCGCAGGGCTGCCGTGACGCGCAGCGGGCCGAGGGCGTTGACCGCGAGCTGCTGCTGGATGCTCTCGAAATCCAGCCCCTCGAGCTGTTCGGTCAGCAAGATGCCCGCGTTGTTGATCAAGAGCGCAATGTTGCGATCGCGCACGGCAGCGACCAGCTTGGCGACGCCCTCGGCGTGGGTGACGTCCACGTCTTCCGCGACCTCGACGCCGAGCTTTTCGAGCTCGGGCGAGCCCGTGCGGCAGGCGGCGAGCACGTCGGCTCCGCGCTGTTTCAGGATCTTGACCAGCGATAGCCCGATCCCGCGGTTGGCTCCGGTAACGATGGCTAGCGACATGTCCTTTTCATGTGGCCGTCGCTGGCCGGCCGCAACGAGGGCGGCGCCAAATCGCCCAAAGACGCTGATTTCACCTCAGCGGGGGGCGGCCGGGGCCCCGCGCGACGAAGTCGCGGGCGGCGCACTGACGTACACGCGATCGCGGCCGTGAGTCTTGGCCTCGTACAGCGCCTCGTCTGCTGCCTGGATCATCGCGGCGGGGGAGTCGTAGAGCGCCTGGGTGGTCGCCGAGGCCACGCCCACGCTGGTGGTCACCTTGATCACACCGGCGCTGACCTCGAGCTCGAGCTCGCGGATCTGCTTGCGGATGCGCTCGCCCAGGATCTGTGCGTTGCGCAGCGAGGTGCCGCGCGCGATCACGACGAACTCTTCGCCGCCGTAGCGAGCCAGCGTGTCTTCCGGCCGGAGCATGCGCTGGATGCTGGTAGCCACGAGCTTCAGTACGGCGTCGCCCGCCTGATGTCCGAAGCGATCGTTGACGGCCTTGAAGTGATCGATGTCGAGCAGCAAGAGCGACAGATCGGTGCCGTGGCGCCGGGCGAACGACAGCTCGCTCTGCAGCCGGTCGTCCAGGTAGCGACGATTGTAGGCGCGAGTGAGCGAGTCGCGCAGCGAGAGCTCCTGCAGGGTACGCAGCGCTTCTTCTTCCAGCTCACTCATCAGCGCGAACTTCACGATCGTGTTGGCGCCGAACCAGATGTGATCGCCGTCACCGAGCCGTCTGCGTGCGGTCACCGGGTGATCGCCGACTGTCGTACCGTTGCGGCTGCCCAGATCCTCCAGGTACACACCGTCGTCTTCGAGCGTCAGCCGCGCGTGCTCTCGCGAGATGGCGTCGTCCGTGAGTCGCACATCCGCGCCCTCTCCCCGACCCACGACAGTGCTCTGGCGATAGAGGCGAAACGTCGCACCGTGTTGCGGCCCTCGTAGCACGAACAGCACAGCCCGGTCCTTGGTCACGGTGCGCCGCGGTATGCCCTCGCGCGGCATCGCCCCGGACGTGAGCCGCATGGCTGTTTTTGAGCGAGCGGAAGCCGCGGGCGGTCGAGTGCTCTTCGGGGCGGTGGCCATGACAGAGCTGTAGAGCAAGCCGTGTTCCAGGCCCGATTCGCCTACAAAGGCGCAGGTTTGTGGCCCTGCAGCTGCTCCACGAATCGCGAAATAGCGCTCGCCGTGGCCAGATCGGCGCGCGTGAGGTCGCTCGGTTGTACGCGTAATTCGAACTCGGTTTCGAGGAACGCGATCAGCGTGATGGCCTTGAACGAATCCATCAGGCCGCTCTCGAGGAGCTCCGTTTCGAGCGTCAGTGTGGGATCCACGGTTTCTTGCAGGAAACGGAGGATGGTGGCGCTGGGGGGGGTCATTGGTGCCAGTGCTCCCGAGATGCGTAAGAGTCCTTCAGGCGACTTCTCGAGCTGGGAAAAGGCTGCCCAATCGATTGGTCTCGGCCAGGTGAATGATCACGCCGTGCCCCTCGCCGCCTTGCGGAAGTAGCTGGACGTTCGGCGTCTCTCGCAGCTTGCCGCAGGCAACGCGATCCGGTTCATGGCTCTCGTTGTAGTAGACGCGGTGGCGAGTGACGCCGTTGCCTTCGCCGAGCACCCGAGCGAGGTCGGCGAAGCGCGGGTCGACGTAGTCGAGCTCACCATCGCTGCCGAGCTCGACCGCCGGAGCAAAGGCCCAGACCGCGTCGGCCTTCAAGAGGTGTCCGGCGATCATCGCCATGTAGGCTCCGCCCGACGAGCCGACACAGTAGATCTTGCGCAGGTGTGGCCGGTCGACGATGAACTGACGCAGCCACCCGACCAGACTCGGGATGTCCGGCAGACCCCCACCGACGCCGCGCTGATAGCAGCCTTGTGCCGGGTCGCGGATGATCAGGACGTTGCGATCGACCAGCCGCGTGTCCCTGATGAAGGTCAGGGGATGGAGCATCAGTCGATTGGCCTGCCCGCAGCAGAGGATGAAGAGCTGCGAACACTCCCGGCGCTCCAGCAGCGCGTGGAAGGACGCGGGATCCGCAGCTGAAGGAGGAGGGCCCGGTTGCACTTCGAGCGTGCTTGCCATGGCGGCGGCGGATCGTCCAGCTGTTGGACGGCGAGGGCGCGGCGTGGGACCATCGGCCCCGGCGGACATGGCTGACGAAACACAGGAAGCGCTGGCTCCGGGCCCGCACGCGCACGAGGTGGCGGGCGTGCTCGAGGAGCTGCGCGCCGACGCCCCTGCCGCGCACCGGCGCCTGTTCGCGCGCTACGGCGACGTCGTGCGCCTGCAGGCTGGGCCGTTCATCAGCCATTTCCTGTTCCACCCGGATGACGTCAAGCACGTGCTGCAGGACGCTCACCGGCGCTACAGCAAGCGCACCTACGGCGGTCGCCGGGCGCGAACCCTGCTGGGTGACGGTCTGTTCATGGCCGAGGGCCAGCGCTGGGAGCGCCAGCGCAGGCTGACGCGAGAGGCTTTCGTCAGCCGCGATCACCCGCGCCTGCTCGAGATCACCGAGGCAGCCACGCTGCAGGCGCTCGAGCGCTGGCGTGAGATCGCGGCACGGTCGGAGAGC
>DATLIL010000804.1:0-3682 GCA_035539475.1 Polyangiaceae bacterium | reverse complement strand
ACCAGCGCCTGATGAGTCTCGGCGGACTCGATCCCGTCATTGTCGAGCGCATCGCGAGCCGTCGGCAATCGGTCAACGACCTGATCCGTGACGAGCTCGCTGGGCTGCTCGGCCGCTCCGACCTGAGCCGCGAGGATCGCCGGCGCATGGATCTGCACCTGAGCAGCATTCGCGACATGGAGACGGCGGTCACGGGGGTCATGGGCCCGGAGCTCGACGCCGCGGCGATGCGCGCCTTCGACGAGGATCCCACTTCCAGCGCGAGCTTCGAGGCCGTGGTGCGAGCGCAGCTCGACATCATCGCCTTCGCTTTTGCCGCAGATCTCACGCGCACGGCCACGCTCCAGGTCGGCAGCTGCAGCGACCAGACGCGCTACATGGTCAAAGGTCAGGAAGCGCCGCCCTACCACTTCGTTTCTCACCGCGTGATGAGCGACGTTTCCAATGGCGACCCTATCCCCGGCGCTGAAGAGCTCCACCACGAGATCGACCGGATCCACGCCCGCTTCTTCAAACACCTCCTCGATCGGCTATCGGCTTACACCTTGCCGGAAGGAGGCACGCTGCTCGACGCCAGCGTCAACCTGTGGGTGAACTCGGTCTCCAACGGCCCGCGGCACAGCGGCAGCAACATCCCGCACATCCTCGCTGGCGACGCGCGGGGCTTCTTGAAGACCGGCCTGCACATCCGGGCCGAAGGCTACAGCTGCAAGGTGTTGAGCACGATCATCAGCGCCTGCGGGGTGCGCAAGCCCGACGGCTCGCTGCTCGACGACTTCAACGACCCCGAAGGCGTCGGCCTGCTGGACGAGCTCCTCGCCTGAACTTCGGCTCAGGCGGTGGCTTCGAGCTCTACTCGGGGTCGAGACGCCTCGGTCGCGCGCTGCGAGACCGCAGCGAGATTCTCGACCAGCTCGCGGATGTCCGCTTCCGAGTTGTGCCGGCTGATGGTCATGCGCATGCTCGGCTTGTTCATCGGCACGGCGGGGAAAGCGCTCAGGCACACGAAGAAACCGCGCTCGCGCAGCCCTCGCACGCCCGCCTGCGCGGCAGGGATGGAGTCGTAGTGGATCATGAGGATCGGCGTGGCTGACTCGACGGGGAGCACCACCCCGGCCGCAGCGAGACCGCCGCGCGCGAGCTCGACCTTTTCGGCGAGCTCGGCCTGCATCCCGGCAAACTGTGGGCTCAAGTGCAGCTCGGCAGACGCCAGCGCGGAGCCCAGTGCGGCAGGCGGGATCGGGCCGGAGAACATCAGCGGGCCGCCGCAGCGCCGCACCCGGTCGCGCAGCTCGGCCGTCGGAAACGCCAGCGCTCCGCCGGTCGCGCCGAACGCCTTCGACAGCGAGACCGCCACCACGACGCGGTCGAGCTCGGTGAGCTCGGTCAGCGCGGCGCCGCGCCCGTGACGTCCCATCCAGCTCATGGCGTGGGCGTCGTCCACGTAGAGGTGGAGCTTCGGGTAGCGACGCAGGAGCGCGGAGAGCTCGGCGAAAGGCGCAAAGTCACCGAGCATCGAGTAGACGCCGTCGCACACGTACCAGACGCGTTCCACTTCCGGGCCGACTTCCTGGAGTTTCTGCTCCAGGAGATCCATGCGGCTGTGCCTCATCAGCTCGATCGGGACGTCGCTGACGAGCTCGGTGGCCATGTGGATGCTGGCGTGCGCGAACTGATCGACGACCACGACGTCGCGGTCGCCGATCAGGACCGGCAACGCAGCCAGGTGCGCGTACGTGGTGGACGGCGCCACGAGTACGTGGCGATCCATGATTTCTCCGAGCGCCTGCTCGAGCGCCACGTACAGCGGGCACTCGAGGTAGGTTCGCGAGATCGAGAAGTTCGCGCCGTACTGCTGCAGAGCGGCCGCGCCACCAGCCAGCAGAGCGGGGTGCCGCTCCAGGCCCATGTAGCTGCACGAGCCGAAGTTCTTCAGCGGACGATCGTCCACGACCCACTCGGCGCCGTCGGACGAGCCCGCGCGGTGCATGATCAGACCGGCGCGCTGCTGCTCGGAGACGATGCGGTCGACCGTCTGGATCTTGCGGCCGCGTGAAAAGAAGCTCCTCGACTTGGCCATCAGACAGCCTCCCGCGCCAGGATCTGGCCGAAGTCCAGGGCTGGATCCGCGTGTGTTTCGTCCCAGAGCAGACCCAGCACTTGCCACGAGTCACCCTCGCGGATGAGCTGAATCGAGTTGACCCCACGCCCCAGGGCGTGGCCCGCCGCGCGGTTTCGCCGTGTTTCGTACAGGCTCCAGACCTGCGCCACGTCGCCGAAGCGGGACACGCGGCGGGCGACCTCGAACTCGTAGAAGCTCGTGTACGCACCGAGCTCGAGCATGTTCTGCGTCATCGCGAGGAAGCTCGCCGGGTCCAGGTAGTCCGTCCCCTCCGGGGTGATGCGGGTGATCCTGGCGTGCGGCGAGAAGAGCCCCTCGAGACCTCTCCAGTTCGGCTCATCGCCCTCTTCGAAGGAGATGACGGCGTAGAGCCGCTCGAGCACTTGCGCTATCGACGGATCATCTTTGGAAACATTTGAAAGTGGCGGGGCTGACATGAATGAACCTCGGGTCTTCCTGACAACCCGTAAGCTCCGGCCCCGATTGCGTCCATGGTCACTTCATTCGAGGACAACGCAATTCCGCTTAGCTATGGCGCGGGACAGCCGATGCGTTCGCTGCCGATCACGACGTCGTCGATCCACACTTCTTGCGCCGGCATGTCTTGGTACTGCTCCCAACCGATGACGAGTTTGTCCCAGACCTGCGGCGCCTCCCACGGGTACTCGGCCGACATCGGCACACCATTGAAGCCAGGGCCCTGGCATTGTGTGCCGAAACCCACTGCGTCGATCTCGGTCATGGCTTGACCGTCGAGCCAGAGGAAGGCCGAGTTCGTGGTGCCGTCGAACTCCCATTCCCAGCACACCCACTTGCCGGCCTCGATCGTCTGGCTCGGCGCCGAGACGGCGCAGTCGGAATCCGCGCCCGGGTCGCCTTCTTCGGGGCCGCCACCGCGAAGCAAAACCTCATCACCATTCATCGCACGCTCGCGCTGCGCGAAGTTGGACATCAGCGTGCCGAACATGCCGCCCTCCGCGTATTTGGCGATCTCACCGGGAAAGCCCGGCACGGGACCACCAGCGATGTTGATGTTCCAGTGCTCGGCGCCCTGCGGGATCTCGGTGATCCAGACCATGAGCCTGCCGTAGTGCTTCTTCGGCATGAGCTCCTCGTTGGGCGTCTCTTTGATGATGTCGGCGTAGCGTCGCATGCCCTGCTCGACGTTGAGGTGCAGCGACTGATTGCCGCCGCGGGGCTTCGTGCTGTCGACGCGAACCATGCCGGAGTAGCTGTAGGCGATCCAATCGGGACTGAGATCGGTCGCGCCGTCCGTATACTTCTCGAAGTCGTCGCAGATGATCGCGGACGGCGGACAGTCGCCACCGCCGCCTGCCGATCCGCCGCTGCCACCAGCACCGCCCGCGCCGCCGCCGCCAGCACCCGCGCTGCTACCAGCGGCGGTGGTGGAGTGTCCGGTAGCGCTGGCGCCGCTGGCAGCAGCGCAGGTGTGAGCGGCGGCGGCGCGGGCGGTGCTGGCGGCAGCGGCGGCTCGGCAGGCGGCGGTGGCGACTGTCCGCCGTCCGCCATCATTTGCGACGACTTCGAGAAGTATACGGA
>DATLIL010000803.1:0-18431 GCA_035539475.1 Polyangiaceae bacterium | reverse complement strand
TCCGTATACTTTTCGAAGTCGTCGCAGATGATCGCGGAGGGCGGGCAATCCCCGCCGCCGCCTGCCGTACCGCCGCTGCCGCCGGCACCGCCAGCGCCGCCGCCGCCAGCACCCGCGCTGCTGCCAGCCACGCCAGCGCTGCCGGCCACTCCGCCGCCGCCGCTGGCACCACCACCGCCGGTAGTGCCAGCAGTGCCTGCCGTGCCGCCGGCGCCTGCGCCGACGCCTCCGGTACCAGCTGCGACAGAGCCCGCTTGACCACCGGGAGCTTGTGGCGACGCGCCCTCGCTACACGCGAAGAGCGCACACGAAAGTATCGTCGGGACGATGAAAGAAGTACGGCACATCTAACGGCCCTCGGCAGGGAAATTACCCTCGCTCCGCGCGGAGGTCTAGAGGACCTGGAGCATCGTCACCCGCCGCTCTTGAGTCACTCCTGACGCGGTGCCACCATCACCCGCATGGTGAAGGTGCGTGGGAAGGCATCCCTGCGACAGCGCTCGCGCGTGAGTCGCGTGATGCTGGCATTTTCTCTGGCCGCGATCGCGTGCGGCCTGACGAGCCGCTCGGACGATGATCGCCCGAGCCCCGCGAGCAGCGGCGCCACGAGCGCCGGCGCCACGAGCGCCGGTACCACGAGCACTGGCGGCGGTGGTGGTAACACCGACAGGGCGAACGGAGGAGTGGAGACCCACGACGGCGGCGGCGACGGTGGCGTTGGCGGCGGCGGCAGTGACGACGTCGACTACGATCCGGGCTACTGCGGATTGCCGTTGACCTTCCGACTGGAACGAGTCGAGGTCGATGCCGGCATCACGTTGTGCAATGGCCTACCGGGAGGAATTGATCCGATCTGGTTCTGGCTGCTCGACTCCGAGGGCGAAACCTTCCCGGCCTTCCCGGGTTGCAGCGACAAACTCTGCGGCAGCTGTTCCGGTGGTTGTCTGCTGCTCGGCAGGTTCTCGTCGCCCGTACCAGCGGAAGGCATCGAGCAGCAGTGGGCCGTCCATCAACTGCTCGACGACAGCTGCGACGGCAGTGCGTGCAAGTACCCGATCTGCGCGCCAGCGGGCGAGTACATCGCTCGCTTCTGCGGCTACCCGGTGAAGTCCGCTGACGGCATCGGCGGCTCGGCGGAGCCGGCGACCCGCTCTACAATCCTTGCTCTGCTCAAGTCGCCGTCGAGCCAACCTGCATCGAGGTTCCGTTCACGCTGCCGCGAAAGGAACCCGTAGTCGGCCAGATCACGCTGTGACGTCACGGAATGACCCCAACATGCCTAGTTTCGCGTTAGATTCACCAGCCGTCATGAGACCTCTTTGGCTTCGTTCGTTCTCGCTTTTCCTTGCCCTGGGTGCGTGCAGCAAGAAGGAGCCCGAGCAGCAAGCGACGTCTGCGTCCGCCGTTCCGGCCGTTGCCAGCGCCGCCGTTCCCGTCGCCAGCGCGGTCGCTCCCGACGCCGACGCCGCCTCGGATGCAGGCAGCGCCCTCGCCGCCGTGGCACCCCGCAAGGTCCCCGCCGGCAACGCGCCCAACGCGACGTGGACCGTCGAGTTCAACCTGGAGCGCGTGGCCGGCGACGAGAACCTCGACTGGCCAGGTGCGGTCGCGCTGTGCCAGAGCAAGGGCAAGCAGCTCTGCCTCGAGACGCAGTGGCAACGCGCCTGCGAGCTCGACCCCGAGCTCGGAAAGCTCGAGAGCTGGACGCTCACCGCGGATTACCCCGGCTCGGCCGTACGCGGCGGCGCCGACGGCTGCAAGACGCGCGTCTTCAAGAAGGTCTCGGACAAGAGCGAGACGCGCGCTGGCCTGTGCTGCGATCGCGCCGTCGCCATCAGCAGCGAAGACAAGAGCGACGAGTTCCGCACGGCGGCCACGAAGCGCGTTCTCGAGGTCGAAGCAGGGCTCACGGACGTGACTCCGACCGGCAGCGCCAGCAAGCTCCTGTTCGATCAGGTGTCGCTGGAGGGTGACGAGTTCACGCGCGAGCTCGCGCTGCTGAAGCTCTCCGACGAGCGCAAGACCGACCCCACGCGCGTGCAGTTCTACGATCACTGCACCGTGAAAATGTCCGAGGATCCAGCGCCGATGCTGCTCGCCGACTGCGGCGTCGTGCAGCTGAACATGGGCAAGACACGCGGCTTTCCCCAGCGTATCGCCTTCGAGAGCCTGACCGGACCGGTCGTCTACCTGGGCGATCCCAAGGCGATGAAGCCGAAGGAACGCAAGGAGCGCGTGCGCGCGTTCTTGCCTTCCGAGTAGCGCGCGAGCGTCACTGCGGCGGCGCGGCCGCTGCGAGCTTCTTGCACACCGCCGTCGCGCCGAGATCGCAGGCGCGCTTGAGCAGTGCGCCGCCCTTGGTCGGATCGGCGGCGATGCCGTCACCCTTGACGTAGCGTGTGCCGGCGTACTCGCAGCCGCGCGCGTTACCCAGCGTGCAGGCCTTCTCGTACATACCGAGCGCCGCGCCCTGGTCCTTGGCCACGGACTTGCCCTCCGCGTGCATGTACGCGAGGTTCACGCAGCCGAGCGCCGCGTCACCTTCACAGGCACGCTTGAAGAGCGCGAACGCCTTGGCGGAGTCCGCGGCCACGCCGTCACCGTCGTCGTACATGTTGCCCACGTTGATGCAGCCCGCGGGCTTGCCGGCGTTGCACGACTGCTCGAACAGGGCGAAGGCCTTGGCCCGATCCTTGGCCACGCCCTCACCGTCGTAATAGACGTTGCCCAGGTTGAAGCAACCGTTGGCCTCGCCCAGCTTGCACGCCTTCTCGAACAGCTGCACGGCGCGAATCGGATCGGCGGGGACGCCCTTGCCGCTGAACTGCTGAATGCCGAGGTCCGAGCAGGCGTCGCCGAGATCGGCGTCACAGGCCACGCGCAGGAGCTGTGCCGACTTGGCCGGGTCGGCCTCGCCGGCCTTGCCCTTGGCGACCAGGCGAGCCAGACGAGCGCAGCTCGCGGGTTGGCCCTTGTCACACTGCGCCTTGCAGTCGGCGGCGTCGTCCGCGCGACACTCGTGAGCAGTTTGTGCTGCTGGCTTCGTGCATTTGCCTTCTTGCAGCACGAGCCCTTCGGGGCACGTCGTCTCCATCTTGGCCGCCTCGCGCGCCTGAACCTCTGCCTCGGCGACGGTGGCGCTGGCGCTGGCGGGAGCAGGCTTTGCCGCGGCCTCGTCGATCGGCAGGAGATGCACGCGCACCAGAGCGCCGCAGTTGTTCGGCGGGTTCGCGGAGTCCGAGCTCGTCTGCTTGCAGGCGTCGACACTGCCGTCCTCGACGCGCGCCATCCGGGAGCTCGTGCTGCCGGCGTCGGCTGACGCGCCGAACAACCCCGCAGCAGTGGCGAGCTGCGCGCGTTCGCCGCTCTGCATCACGAACGCTCCCACGTTGGCGCCGCGCACGAAGTGGGTCGCGCCGTCGCAACGTCCGCTGAGCTCGGCGCGGTTCACCGCGACCCGGCTCCCGGTGAGGTTACCCACCAGCGCGGTCGCCAGATCGAGCGTGGCTCCGCGCTCGAGCTCGGCGCTGAGCTGCGCGGCCAGAGCCGTGCCGCTGAAGGGCAGGTTCGCGCGGATCTCGTCCTGATCCACCAGGCGAATCAGCTGTTGCTTGAACACCACGCCCTTGAAGCCGTAGGTGCCTTCCACCCGGCAGTCGGAGAGGAGGGTCATCTTCTGGCAGTCGTAGGCCATGACGGCGATGCCCGACTTCATGGCCACTTCCAGATCACCGCGCTGCTCGGGTTTCCAGTCCACGACCAGGGGACGACCGCCCTCCTTCACGTCCCGGCACACGCCGGGCTCCGCCGCAGCTTCGTCGCCGAGAGCTGCGCTCGCCGTCATCGGCTTGGGCCGCGTGGAGCTTGCAACGCTGGGGCCGCAAGCAGCCGCCAGCACAGGACAAAGGATGATCGCGACGGTCGCGGCGCTCTTCATGATCGTATACCCCGGTGCCAAGGGCCTGAGAGTATCCACAATGTCTCAGGGGCTGCAATCGGTCGGGTCGCTACCCGCGGGACAGGCCCACACCTGCACGGTCTCGTGGCAATAGCCGTCACCGAGCCAGGGTTCTGGGCAGTAGCCGCAGTCGTACCAATCCGTCAGCTCGCCACACGTTTCTTCCTCGCAGTTTCCGTCACGCAGCGTCGCGCAGCAGTCCTCGCCGTCGCTGCCGTCGGGGCACGGTCCGCCGACGCGAGTCTCGTCGCAGATCCCGTCGTCGACCCATTGCTCGGGACAGTAGCCGCAGTCGAGGTAATCGGACTGCGTCGGGCAAGCGCCGTCCGCCGACGGTTCCTCGCACACGGCGTCGTCCCACGTTGCGCAACAATCCTCGACGTCGGAGTTGCTCGGACACCATCCACCCTGCTGCACCTCGTCGCAGATGCCGTCGGCGATCCAGTCGGGCGGGCAGTAGCCGCAGTCGTACCAATCGCTGCCCGCGGGGCACTCGCCGCCCATTCCCGTTTCTTCACACACGCCATCCGTCGGGTGGGCGCAGCAGTCAGCGGCGTCAGTGCCTTCGGGGCAGAAGTCGGGCGCGTCGCACAGGCCGTCGCCGACCCAGTCTGGCGGGCAATAGCCGCAGTCGTACCAGTCGCTACCCGCGGGGCAGTCGCCGCCCATTCCCGCTTCTTCGCACACGCCGTCCGTCGGATGGGCGCAGCAGTCGACGGCGTCGGTGCCTGGTGGGCAGAGACCAGGTTCGTCGCAGACCGTGTCACCCACCCACTCGGCGGGGCAGTATCCACAGTCGTAGTTGTCCGAGCCGTCGGCGCAGAGGCCTCCCATGCTGAGCTCTTCGCACACGCCGTCCTGGACCACGGCGCAGCAATCTGGATCGCTGCCCGCGGGACAGGGGAACGGCTCGTCGCAGACGCCGTCGCCCGGATAGGGGCACAAGGCTCGAGCGTCGACGCAGAGCTCGGAGAGGCAGGTCAGGTTGGCATCACAGCTCCCGTCAGGCCGGCAATCGCAGCGTTCCGTCCCCAGCGTGCAGTCGGCTTCCGCCTCGGCTCCGCCTGCGGCGCCGCTCTCACCGGCACTTGCTCCGCTCCCGATCCCGGGTCGATCCGAACCGTCGCCCTCGGTGGGCTCCAGGGCAGTGCTCGCGCAGGCGGCCGTGACGCCGGCTGCGATAAGTGCGAACAAGACCGCATACAGGCGCCGGCTCATGACTCCACTCGTCCCTTCACTATGCCGGGGCGGGTTTGGGACTTCAAGCGCCTGCCGTCCCCGGCTAAGTAGATCTCCGTGAGCCCACGCGACCTTCTTCGCATCGACGCGCTCGTCGTCATCTGTACCGCCCTGGCTGCGTGCAAGTCGCCGCCAGCTTCGGAGAACAACAAGCCCGCTCCACCTCCAGCTCCGTCGGCGTCGGCGTCGGCGAGCTCCGCCCTACGGGGGCCGAGTCACGGACTACAGCCCGACCCGGAGTTCTCTGCCGAGCTCGAGGCCACCGCGGCGAAGTGTACCTACCTCGCTGCCAAGGACATCGTGTCCTGCGCGACGGCAACGCTCGAGCCGCTGCAGAAGAAGATCGGCAGCCTCGGTCCCGTGGCTTTGGAGACGTTGCTCGCCACGGTCTTCGACGGTGCTCCGCCGGTGGCGAACCTGGCGGGCCCCCAGATGCGCACCGCGTACGAGCGCTCGCTCGGCCCCTCACTGGAGCAGGCGCCGATCCCCCCTCGCGTGATCTCCGCCCTGATCGACGCGCTCGGTGAGCTGCCAGCGACGATGGCGCTCCGCGTCGCTCCGGCGGCGACGTTCGCCGCTACCCGCGAGGGACGACTGGACGCGATCAGCCAGATCCTGGAGCGCCGGCCCGAGCTGCGCAGCACGATACTGCCGCGGCTCATGCGCTACTCGCGCCTGCGCGCGCTGCCCGAAGTTCAGAAGTGGGCGGCGTCGAAGGACGAGAAGACCGCGCTCGACGCGGTCGAGGCGCTGCGACTGATGGAGCACTGGACGGACGAGGAACGCACGCAAGTCGCGCCATGGCTGACGACCCTGCTGACGCACGAGAGTCACAAGGTGCGCGGCAGAGCAGCCGCGTTCTTGCTCGAGTGCGGTGACGAACCCGCTGCGAAGGCGCTCGCCTGGTTCGAAGCTACCATCCGCGACAAGCAGCTCACGCGCGACACGATCCTCGCCTTCGGTCGGCATTGCCGCATCGACGACCCCGCGGAGCAGACGGCCGACAAGCTCGCCAAACTAGCCAGCACCCCCACGTGCTCGAAGATCGAAAATGCCCTCGACCGCATCGCCGCCGACGAAAAGACCGACGGCAACCTGCGCGAAGGCGCACTGCAGGCCCTCACTGCGAGCTGGCCCCAGCGCGCGCTGACCCGCGCAAAGACCTTGACCAATCACAGCGACACGCACCTGGCGCAGATCGCGCGCAACGTGATCACACTCACGGACAAGCACAAGGGCAAGGACGCGGGGAAGTGATCACGGGTCTTGCAGGAACACGAACAGGCCCTTCTTGCCGCCGATGACGAAATCGAGCGTGCCGTTCCTGTCCAGGTGACCCACGGTGAAGTGACGCCCGGTGCCGGTCTGGTCGTCGACCAGGTGGGGCTCGAAGTGCGCCCCCTGCGCGTCGCGCACTAGCTTGAAGACGTAGACCACCGGCGTCCCCTCGGTATCGGGATCGTTGAATACCGGTGGGTGAACGTACCAGCCCTTGCCCGTGACGATGTCCTCGAGGCCGTCGCCGTCCATGTCCTCGAGCGCCATGGCGTGGAGCTGTGAGAAGGCGATGCCGCCGTACTGACCGGCCTCTTCCGGTGTGTGAAAGATCACGTGCTTGGTGAACTGCTTGGGCGCGGTCTGCTCGAACCAGGCGAGCCCCCAACCGTGTGAATGCAGACCGCTGACGACGTCGCTGTCGCCATCGCCGTCGACGTCATAAGCGAACATGTGCGCACCGCCGATGTTGCCTTGCGTACCGAGCTCGTCGGCGTCGTTGAAGCCGACGTTGACGAACTCGAAGGCGCCGGCCTCGTCCTGCAGCCAGGCACCGCTGCGCTCGAGCAAGTCTTGTTTGCCATTGCCGTCGACGTCACCGGCGCCGATGCCGTGAATCCAGCCACCGCCGTAGAAGTCGTACTGGCGAGTGACCGGGTGATACGTCCAGGGCGCTGCCGGATCAGCCGGGTTGGCCTGGTAGTAGCCCTTGGTCGTGTCGGCCAGCGCACCGCACAGGAGCTCGGGATAACCGTCGTCGTTCATGTCGACGAGCGCGCGCTGCTCCATGCGGACGTCGTCGCTGATCAGATGCTTGGTCCAGACTTCGGACGGCACCGCGCCGGGATTCTCGAACCAGTAGGCGCTGCCGTCGGGAACGGGATCGACGGCCAGCGACGAGGTCGTGTCTGGCGAGGCCACCACGATGATGTCGTCCCAATCGTCACCGTTCACGTCGTAGGCGAAGTCCGCCCAATCGTCGGACACACCGTCGTCGGGCTCCTCGGGCGGCAGATCTTCATGTCCACCCCGAAACGCATGCTCGACGGTAAATCCCGGGCCCTCCCACCAGCGCCGACCAGAGGCGATGTCGGGGTTCCCGTCGTGGTTGAAGTCACCGATCGAGGCGCTCTCCGCCAGGAAGCGCTCGTGCACGATCGTCTTCTGGAAGGTGAGGCTGCCCGGTATGGGGACGATCTCGCCGCCGCCTCCCACGCCGGCGCTGCCGCCTGTCCCGGCCGCGCTGCCGCCACTCCCTGCCATCGTGTTGCTGCCTGCCGCTGCAGCAGCTCCGCCTTGCCCACTCGATCCAGCGGCTCCGGCCATGCCGCCCTGTCCGGCAACGGGCTGCGCTGGAGCCGGCGCTGGCGGCGCCGCGTCGGTGCCGCAACCAATGAGCAACCATGAACCGAGAACCAGACGCCTCATCTAGGCTCTGGGTGTCCGATGAGCGGCCACCACGACAGGCAGCATCGCGCGCTGCAGCCAGGCCAAACAACTACAGTTCTCGCGAAAACGTCGCTCCGAGGTATCCCTTCGGGATTATTTTGAAACTGTTCTCGGAGCTGAGAGCCACAACAAGAGAGGTGTGCCGGCGTTGACGCAGGTCTCTCGAAAATTTCCAACGCCAGGAGCCGGCCCTGTCGACGGAATTAACCCAGCTTTCATGAAACCGCTCCCGCAACAGGTCGGTGGGCGTCCTTCTCGCAGCGTCGCGAGGTGCTCGATGAAGCGGGATCTGGCCATCCTGATCGGTTCGATCAGCGCCGCCATCGCCGGCGGGTGTACCGGCTACGTCGAGGACCCCGGAAGCGGGGAAAGCCCCGACCAGCCAGGCGGGGGGACGAGCTCGGCACCCGACACGCCCATCGCGACGGCCGACGCCGTGGCGCTGCTCGAAAATCCGCCGCCCGAGCCCGTCGCCGGCGACATCGCCTGCACCGACCAGGCGGTCGTGCCGCGCGGACGCATCTGGAGGTTGTCCGCCGGCGCCTACAAGAACGCGATCAACGCCGCGCTCGGCTACGCCGGCGTGGACATGGGCGCCGCGCCGCTCGACAGCGTGACCGAGACCAAGTTCTCGGCGAGCGCCGAGCAAAACGTCGTCAACCAGCCCTGGGCCGACTGGTTCTTCGCGCAGGGCGAGCAGATTGGCTCCCAGCTCTCGAGCTCACTGCCGGCTCAGCATGCGTGCATGACGGCCGCGGGCGCGAGTGCCGACTGCGTGAAGGGCTTCATCCAGGACTACGCCGGGCGTCTGTTCCGGCGTCCGGTCACGCAAGAAGAGATCACGCGCTACCAGACCGCCTACTCGCAGTGGGCCGTCGACATGGGGCCAGCGGACGCCACCTGGGCGCTGATCCAGGCCTGGACCATGTCGCCGAATCACGTCTTTCGAACGGAGCTCGGCGACCGCGCGCTCGGCAAGGTGGAGCTCACGCAGTACGAGCTGGCCTCCGAGATCTCGTTTCTCTTCGCCAACACCGCGCCGGACGCGGCCCTGCTCACCGACGCCCAGCTAGGCAAGCTCAGCGATCCTGCGGTCGTGCGCGCGCACGCCGAGCGTTTGCTGAATGGCCCCGCCGGGCACGAGGTGCTGAAGAACTTCTTCCACGAGTTCTTGCACCTGCGCGAGCTCGAGGGCGGAGCGCTGGACGCCGAGCAGCAGGCGCTGGTGCCGTCGATGCAGGCCGAAACGGCGAGCTTCGTGGAGAACGTCGTGTTCCAGCAGGGCGGTGGCCTCGACGTGCTGCTGAGCTCGACGCGCTCCACCGTCGATCAGCCTCTGGCCACGTTCTACGGCGTGAGCGCCGGCAGCCAGGTCGAGACCAAGCGGCCAGGCTTGTTGCACCAGGCCGCGTTCCTGAACGCGCGTCGCGATGCCACTCGGCGTGGTCTGTTCGTGACGGGCGAGCTCCTGTGCAGCCCGCCGGCGCCGCCGCCGCCGGAAGCGGTGGCGAAAGCGTCGATGTTGATGTTCGACGAAGATGCCACCGGGCGCGAGATCCAGGAGACGATCCAGAGCGCCGGCGTCGTCTGCGCTGGCTGCCATCAGGCGTTTGCCCCGCTGGGGCTCGCCTTCGAGCACTACGACGGGCTCGGCAGCTACCGCGAGCAGCAGAACGGACAGACCCTCGATGTGACCGGCACATTTCTACCCCTCGGCGACCTGAGCGGGACCTTCAGCGACAGCGTCGACATGGTGCAGAAGGTCATGGCCAGCAACCAGGGTCAGCTCTGCTTCTCCAAGCGCTTCGTCAGCTACCTGCAGGGTCGCAACGCGCACGGCGTCCTGGACGGTTGCCTGATCACCCGGGCGCGCGAGCAGATGAAGAACAATCAGTTCAGCCTGCTGAAGTTCATGCTGGAGCTGACTCAAGACGCCAGCTTCTACAAGCGCATCAACCTGGAAGATTGACGCACGGAGCTTCGAACCCATGGCACTGAGTAGACGCTCGATGATGAAGGCAGCCCTCGGACTGGGAGCGCTGTCGTACATCCCGCTCGTGCGCCAGCGCCCGTCTTACGCGCAGGCCGCTCCTGGAAACCTTCTGGTGTTCTATTCGCCCAACGGCTGGCGGCGAAAGTTCTGGGGCGCGACGCAGAATGGCAGCACCATGACGTTCGGCCCGTCGCTGGCCGCGCTCGAGCCGCACAAGGCCGACATCAGCGTGATCAAGGGCCTGTGCCTCAAGTCGACGACGCCGATCGCCACGCACCAGGACATCGTGCGCATCTTGACCTGCACCGGCGATGGCGCCGACGGCAGTGAGCCGGGCGGAGAAGAGCAAGCCTACGGCCCGAGCATCGATCACCACATCACCACGCAGCTCGGCTTGCCGCCGCCGCTGACGCTGAGCGTCGACGAGTCGCTGATGCTGATGTCGGATCCCACCAACTGGATGTGGCGGCTGAGCTGGCGCCAGGACGGCGACACCGTCTCGCACGATCTCCCGCTGCGCAGCCCGCCCGAGATCTACGACATGCTCTACGCCGGGCTGATGCCCTCTGGCCAGCCCGCCGAGGTCAGCAATCGCCTCAAGCGGGGGCAAAGCGTGCTGGATCTGGTGAGGCAAGACCTGACCGCAATGCGCACCGGGCTGAGCGCTCGGGATCGCGGGCACCTCGACGTGTACGAGGGCAGCATTCGCGAGATCGAGCGCCGCCTGTCACAGACGACGAGCTGCGATCCCGCGACCCCCGCCCCCACCGACTGGCTCGGCAGCGGCGACGAAGTGGACCAGCTGGCGACCAACGGCGGTGTGCTGCTCGACCTGATCGGGCAGTCGTTCGCCTGCGGCATCCGGCGCGTGGCCACGCTGCAGTGGGGCGAGGGCGCCCTCGGCGTGAACCCCGCTCGCACCACCAAGGATCACCACTGGGTCACGCACTACCTGGGCGAGGCGGCAGCCGACACGACCGACCTCGACGGGGACGGTGACGTCGACGTCGAGGACTCGCAGCAGCTGTGCGATCGCTGGTACGCCGAGCGCTTCGAGAGCTGCATCAGCAAGTTCAAGGCGCTCGGCATCCTGGACGACACGATCATCGTCTGGTGCACCGAGACCAGCGAAGGGCACAACCAGAACAACTGCCAGTGGATCGTCGCCGGCGGCAAGAACCTCGGCCTCCAGCTCGGCAAGGTGATCGAGTATCCCTTCGACGGCGAGGAGGGCGCGCTGATGCAAGCACGCGAGACGGCGCGGCGGCCCGAGAACGCCAGCATGGCGGACCTGTGGGTCAGCGTTCAAAAGGCGATGGGCGTGCCGCAAGAGGGCTTCGGCGAGCCCGGCATGACGACTGGCGGACTGAAAGAGCTGTTCGCGGGCTGACTCAGCGCCCGAGGATGCCTTCGGCGCGGAGTTCTTGCCCGATGCGACGGATCTCCGCCTGGCCCCTGCGCAGCGCTTCGAGGCTCGTGTGCACCGAATAGCTGCCGAGAACGAGCTCGTGCTCGTGCGGTGGCGCCGACCCCAGCACGAAGCGCGTATCAGCGTCGGCGACGAAGTCGATGGCGCGCTCCGACTCCTCGAAGATCGCCATCTCCCCAGCAGAGACCAGCGCCGGAGCGCGAATGGCGCCTTCACTCACGGCCAGCCACGCCAGCGTGTGCCCTGCGGGAGGGCGGTACGTCCAGCGCTCACCGGCTTCCAGCCGCACCGCGAGGTAGTTCATCGGCGGCGCTGCGATCGGACTCTTGGCTTGCCCGTAGCTGCCTAGAATCACCCGCGCAGGTCCTTCGACGGGGACCTCTTCGGGCATGACGTAGTGGCTGGCGCTGGCTGCGTTCTCGAGGTCGGGCGGCAGGGCGACCCAGAGCTGGAACGCTCTCGCGCTTCCGAGGTCCGTGGCGCCGGTGTGCCAGACGCCGTTTCCGGCGCGCATCCACTCGACGCTCCCCGCCGGGAGCACGCCCCGCTTGCCCGTGGTCTCGGCGAAGCGCACGGCGCCCTCGAGCATCACCGTGACCGTGGCGATGCCCGAGTGTGGATGCCAGCCGTCCTCGAGCCGCATCGGCGTCGACTGAGCGTCGAACACGGCGAGGTCGAGAAAGACGAACGGTTTGACGAGCTGTCCCCGATCGGACGGGCTCATCAGACGGGTGATGGGACCACGCGTGTGTCCGCGGGTGCGCTGGACAATCGCGCGCGCGGGGCTTTGAACGTCGAATGCCAACATCACTTCGCTCCCGTGGTCTCAGGCAGCTCGCACGGCGGACGCGTTGACGGCCTGCACCTCGAGCTCGATCTCTACACGATCGCCCACGAGGACACCGCCGGCTTCTAGGACCTGATTCCAGCCGAGACCGAAGTCCTTGCGATCGATGCTGGTCGTGGCCAGGAACCCGATGCGCTCGTTGCCCCAGGGGTCCTTGGCGCGACCGCCGTACTCGACGTCGAGGGTCACCTCCCGCGTCACATCGCGGATGGTGAGCTCACCGCTGACGCGATAACGGCCTTCGGAGACCTTTTCGATCCTCTTGCTACCAAAGCGCAGCTCCGGAAACTTCTCCGCGTCGAAGAAGTCAGGCGAGCGCAGGTGCGCGTCGCGCTGCGGCGTGCCGGTATCGACGCTGGCGGCGTCGATGGTCACCGTCACGGCGGAGCGCGTGAGGTCGTCCTCGTCGATGGCCAGCGTGCCGCTGTACTTGGTGAATCGGCCTCGCACCTTCGAGACCACCATGTGGCGGATGGAGAAGTTGAGGCCGGAGTGGGTGACGTCGATGTTCCAGTCGGTGGTTTTCATGAGCAAAGAAGTAAGGTCGTCTCGCTCGCTGAACTAGATAGCCAGAACTGGAAAAACTGTTCCATGGGTGGGACAATCAGCCATGGACCTCAATGAAATCATCGTCTTCGCCCGGGTGGTGCAGGCGGGGAGCTTCACCGCAGCCGCCGACGTGCTCGGCATGCCGAAGTCGACGGTCAGCCGAAAGGTCTCCGAGCTCGAGGAGCGCCTCGGCGCGCGGCTGCTGCAGCGCACGACCCGCAAGCTCAGCCTCACCGACGTCGGACGCACCTACTACGAGTACTGTGCGCGGATCGCCGGCGAGGTCGAAGACGCCGAGCGGGCGGTGAGCAGCCTGCAAGACACGCCGCGGGGCCTCTTGCGGGTGACCGCGCTGGTCAACGCCGCGTTCCTCGGGCCCATCGTCAGGGACTACCTCAAGCGTTACCCCGAGGTTCGACTCGAGCTGTTCTGCACGGGACGCGCCGTGGACCTGGTCGAAGAACGCTTCGACCTCGCCATTCGCGCGGGTGTGCTGGCGGACTCTGCGCTCGTCGCCAGGAGCCTCGGCAGCGTGCAGTGGTTCTTCGTCGCCACGCCCGCGTATCTCAAGAAGAATGGAAGGCCGCGCTCACCCGAAGCGCTGCTGCAGCACGACGGTCTGTTCTTCGGTGCAGGCACCGACGTTCTCGGCCTGACGCTCGAACGCGATGGTCGCTCCTTGCGGCTCGAGCTCCCGGCGCGCCTGATGGTCACCGACATGGAAGTCCTGCAATCGGCGGTGAACGCCGGGCTCGGCATCGGGCTGTTACCGGCGTATCTCTGCGTCGAGGCGCTGCGTGCGCGCCAGCTCGAGCGCGTGCTGCGCGACTGGAACGCGCCAGCCACCCCGGTGCACGTGGTCTATCCCAGTACCCGGCACCTATCCCCCAAGGTGAAGACGTTCGTCGATCACCTGTACCAGCGCATGACACCGCCGCCGTGGGAGCTCGGGCCGGCTCCCTGACGACGGGCCGGACCCAGGGGGGACCTTACGGTCACTCCCCAGGGTTCGGTCACCGCGAATAGCTTGGGCTTCGAGCTCGACGGTGGTCGCGCGCTGGGTGCGGTCCGAGCTCTAGAAGAGAAAGAACATGAAGCTGCTGAAAATCTTGGGAATCATCGTCGGCCTACTTGTCGTCTCCGCGGGTGGGGCCTGGGCCGCTTTCGTGCGCGCCCCGAGCGAGGCCGAGCTTTGTTCTCACCTCGAGACACTCATGGACAAGAAGATGCCCGGATTCGCGGCCACTCCGCCGGGCAAGCAGTTCAAGGAAAGCTGCCCGAAGAAGGTGGCCAAGGGCGACTTGGAGGGCGCCGTTCCCTACGCCAAGCGCGCCAAGTGCGTGATGGCAGCCGAGTCACTCGAGGCGGTGGAGAGCTGCGACCGCTGAACGCTAACGCTCACCTCTGACACGAACGGCGCCGGGCCTGAAAAGCTCGGCGCCGTTTCGGCGTTTCTTCAGAGCGACTCGAGGAACTTGATCAGGGCGGCCTTGTCGCCAGTCGCGAGGGCGACGTACGCATCCTTCGACGCCTGACCCTCGCCGCCGTGCCAGAGGATGGCCTCTTCGATCGTGCGGGCGCGGCCGTCGTGCAGGTAGGCGTGATGAGGCTCGCACACCTGCTCCTGGAACGGACCAACCACGCCACCGGTCACGCAGGCAGAGAGCCCGAGACCCCAGAGCGGCGTCGTGCGCCACTCGGCTCCGCTCGCTTCACGCTCGCCCAGGTTGTCCGCCAGGCCCTCGCCCATGTCATGCAGCAGCAGATCCGAGTAGGGATGGATGGTCTGGCTCCTGAGCTCCGCGAACGGGTGGAAGGCGCTGGTCGTCATTTCCGTGATGTGACAGCTCGCGCAGCCGACCTGGTCGAACAGCTCCTCGCCGTGCAAGGCATCGGCGTCATCGAAGTTGCGGCGAGCGCGCACGCCGAGCAGCGAGACGTACTTCACGAGGTCGCCGAGGTACTCGTCGCCGAGCTCGGCGCCCTGATCGTTGCCGCAGCCCTCCTGCATTGCGCCGCAATCGGGCTCGGGCAGCACCGACGTCATCACGCCCATGTCGGTGTTCAGCGCGCCGGCGATCTGGTGCGTCAGGCTGCTGGCGCCCGCCTTCCAGCCGAAGCGACCCAGGCGCTTCACGCCGCTGACCGGATCGACCGAGATGTTGGCGCGACCGGAGATGCCGTCGCCGTTGCTGTCGTTCACGTCTTCGAAAGCGAGGATGGTCGACTCGGCCACCGCTTCGAGCAAGCCGAGACCGACGAGCTGAGGCGCGATGCGAGCGGAAACGAGGGCCGGCGTGGCGCCGCTGAACGTGTATTTGGGCGAGCGCAGCCCCTCGGCGTTCAGGGCCCACTCGCCGATCGACACCGTGCCTTCGCCGGCGGAGCCGTCCGTACCCTGGGGCTGGAGCACGCCGCCGATCAGCGGGTCCTTGGTGCCGTCAGCGGCCGCAACCTTGAACACCCACTTGTCGAGCGCCTCGCCGAGCTCGGCCACCGGGGCGCGACCGTTACGTTTGTGGCAGCCGTCACACGTGGCGTTCACGTAGTTCGGGCCGGCCAGGTTCATCAGCTCGGTGAACGGCTCGTTTTCGTCGCTCTCGTCGTGCGAGCCGTCGATCATGTTGGTGTGGTGCACGCGCCGGCCATGCACGAAGTGCTGACCGTTGACCGTGCTCATGTTCGTCGCGAGCTGCATGAAGTGATTGTCGGGCTCGTCGGAGAACTGGTACGGCAGCGTGGTGCGCCCGCCGAGCCAGAACTTCTCGGGCAGCTTGTGCGAGTTCTCGCGCTCGCTGGCCTTGTCGTCGAAATCGCCGACGGTGTGAAAGGGCACGAGCCCGCCGTTGCCGACCTCGTAGAGAAAGGCCGTGCCGTAGTAATTGTCGCGTCCGACGGGCGGAGCGCTCAAGAACTGACTGGCCTCGATCTCCATGAACTGACCGACCGCCAGCGGCTCCTGCTCACCGTCCAGGTTGATGGCCGACGTGATCGTGTACGTGTACTTGTACTGGGTACCCTCGTCGCTGATCTTGACGTGCTCGTTGTCGAAGGTGCCCGGGCCTTCTTTGGTCATCAGCGGCGCGTAGTTGCCGTTGTAGTGAGCGACGCTGCCCATGCCGTAGTACCAGGCCCTGAACTCGGGTAGCTGGTCGAGCTCCCACTCGGTGACCCAGGACACATCGATGGTGCTGCCGCCCTTGGTCACGTAATCCGTCAGGATGTAACGCGCCGTGCGGTGCTCCCAGTAGTGGGCGAGGTAGTGATCGTAGCTCTGGAACTGATCTTCACGCGCGTGGCGGTCGCGGGCGCGGTCGGCCCACTTCGTCACGATCGCGTCGCCGCGGTCGAACAGGATCTCCGGCTCGAGCACCGTGCTCTCGTCGAAGAGCGGCACGATGTCGCCGCTGAGGATGGGTCCCATCGGCGGAGTGCCGCCCTGACCGGCGCTGCCCGCAGTCGGCGTGGTGGCGGTCCCTGCGGCTCCACCAGACGCTACGGAGCCTTGCCCGCCTTGCGCTCCGGTTCCCGCTCCCGCGTTGCTGGAATTGGATCCAGGGTTTGAATTCGGGCCTCCCGCCGGCTCTCCACCTCCGCCGCAAGCGACAAGGTTGATGGCCACTGCGATCACGACGGCATTCGTTGGGGTGTTGCTACTCAACTTCATGGTGCACCGTGGGAAGCCCAACCGTGCAGTAGGGGTCAGCAGCGCTTTCGTTTTAGAAAACGTCTCGTGGTTTCAACTTGTTGCGGCAACGGAACGTTGCACCCGAGCTGCACGCCCCTGACCTCTGCTATTCCCTGAAGACATGTTTGCCGCCGCGATAGCCACGCTTTCAGGGCTCGCGGTTTTTTCCAAATCAAAAGAAGCCGAGACCGCCACTACCGGGTCAGTGCAGGTGCCAGCCGTGAGCTCGGAAACGGGCCCCGGAGAACCCGGCGAGCTGCCGGACTTCGCGACGATCTACGACCGATACTTCGCGTTCGTGTGGCGCTTGTGTGCGAACTCGCGTGTCCCGCCCTCGCACCTGGACGACGTCGTGCAAGAAACCTTTCTCGTCATTCACCGCAGGCTCCCGTCGTTCGAGGGGCGCTCGTCCCTGCGCACGTGGATCGCGGCGGTGACTCGCAACACCGTGAAGGAGTTCGCGCGCCGCAAGCGCCATCAGATCCTCGGTAACGAGGTCGACCCGGACTCCTCGGCGTCGGCGTCGTTGAACCCGGTCGAGCAGCTGGAGGCGGCGGCGGCCGCGGCGCTGCTCGACAAGTTCCTCGACGAGATGTCCGACGAGCAGCGCGAAGTCTTCATCCTGGCAGAGATAGAGCAAATGACGGCCAACGAGATCGCCATCGTGCTGGAGGCGAACCCGAACACCGTGCGTACGCGCCTGCGCGCGGCTCGCCAGAGCCTGCAGGCGAGCCTCGCTCGACACCGCGCAGCAGAGCGCTGGAGGGAAACATGAACGACGACCTGAACCCTGACGCTCGACGGCTCGTCGATCTGGCGAGAGAGGCGCGCACGCCAGGAGAGGACGACAAGCTGCGCCTGGCCAAGCGCCTGGCCGTGCCGCTCGCAGCCAGCGCCGCCGTCGGAACCGCGGTGGGGACTGCCAAGGCCACGGGCATACTGAGCAGCGTCGGGCTCAAGATCGCCGCGTTCGTCGCAGTGGGAGCCGTGGGCACGCTCATCGTCACCCGTCAGCTCCAGTCGGCGACGACTCCCGTCGCACCGAGTCGTGCTGTCGTAGCGGCGCCGCCCACGCAGCCGGCGCCCGTGATCGCCGAGCAGGAGCCTGCGCCGGCCGAAGTTGCGAGCGAAGCAGCGCCGGTGCCGTCTCAAAAACCCGCGACTCCGCCCGTCGTCCACGGCAGCAGGCCGTCCGAAGATCTGGCGCAAGAGGCAGCGCTCCTACATCAGGCGCAGGCCGCGTGGCGCGCGGGACAGAGTGCCCAGGCGCTGCAGCTCGCCAACCAGCACGCAGCCCGCTTTCCGCGTTCACAGCTCGCCAATGAGCGCGACGTGCTCCGTGTCCTGTCGCTGTGCAAGCTCGGCCAGGTGCAGGCCGCAAAGCAGGTTGGCGCGCGGCTACTGCGCACCGCCAAGGGGTCACCCTGGTATCAATCGGTAGCGGGGAGCTGCGCCGCGGACTAGCTACCGTGCTACTTTGCGCGGCACATCAGTGCCGTTCACTCGTAGCTCGCGCGCCTGTTTGGCGGTCTGTCTCGGCGTGGCTTTCGTGACGCCGCCGAGGGTTTCGCAGGCGCAATCCCGAGTGGCAACCGAGGAACTCCCGCTCGACTTCACGTGGACGGCGCCCGACACCTGCCCGACCCGGGCCGAGGTCATCGAAGAGCTGAGCAAGGCCGTGGATCCGGGGGCCAAGGAGCTGCCTCCACTCACGGCTCGCGCCGTGGTGCAGCAGGACGGCGCGCGCTGGCGCCTCGAGCTCGTCACCGAGATGGAAGGCCTCCACGGCACGCGGCAGCTCGAGGCGGATAGTTGCGCGGGCCTCGCTCGGGCCGCCACGCTGGTGCTGGCACTGACACTCGGCGAGGGCCTGGCGCGCCGACGACAAGCCGAAGTCGAGGCCAAGGCCGCGCCACCGGAACCTCCAGCGCCGCCTCCGCCTCCTCCTCCGCCGCCGCCGACACCTCCTCCGCCCCCGGAGCCGCAGCAAGAACCTTCGTGGAT